>NZ_DALZXY010000002.1:0-88460 GCF_031988865.1 Arthrobacter sp. | reverse complement strand
TTGCAATTCGGCGGATTTCCGTGGAAATCGTTTCAAATCGTTCAAACCGGCTGTCCGAGCCACGCCAAATCAACCGGATTTCTCCGTGATTTGTGTGGGTTTGGTTTCCGTTCCGACCAGTCCTGGTCGGCGGCAACTCATTTATCTTGGCACATGGTGGGCAGTTCCTGCAACTCGGCGGGACTGTGACGCCCCACACCGTTCGGATTGCCCTCCGGTGAGCGTTCCTTGCCGGCGCCGGAACCAGTCCGGCTCCGGCGGGAAGCACTGATCCATTTTAGGAACAGACCGCCCGCCTGGCGCAAGCCGCAGGCCCGCGCCGGTGCTCACATCAGCTGAAGTCAGCGTGTGACGCGCAGGTATTCAAGCTGCGCGGCTACGGAAAGCTCGGCCGCGGGCCGCACCGAGGCGGGAACATCCGCATAGACGGCGTCGGTGATTTCCTGGACCGTGGCGCCCTCCCCCAATGTTCCGAGCGCCGCGCGGATCTGCGCCAGCCGCTCGTCCCGGTGGTCACGGTAGGTCAGGACCACTGATTCCAGGTTCTCCAGATCGGGACCATGGGCGGGCAGCACGGTGGCCGGACCAAGTTTGCCCAGTTTGTCCAGGCTGGCCATAAAGTCCTGGAGCGTGCCGTCCGGGTAGTCCAGCACGGTGGTGCCCCTGCCCAGGATGGTGTCCCCGGTGAGGATCGATCCGTTGCTGCCGTCCCTCGGCAGGTAGAAGCAGACCGAGTCGGAGGTATGTCCCGGAGTGGCCAGCACCTGGATCTGCGTGCCGCCGGCCTCAATGACTTCGCCGTCGCGCAGCGGTTCCCCGCCGAAACAGAAGGCCGGATCGGCCGCGCGGACAGGAGCACCTGTCAGCTGGTGGAAGCGTTCCGCGCCAGCGGTATGGTCCGGGTGCCGGTGCGTGATCAGGATCAGGGCCACTTCGCCCGCGGCGGCCAGTCCCTGCAGATGGTCCTCCTGGTCGGGGCCCGGATCCACGACGACGCAGGTCCCCTCCTCCGAGGCGGCAATGATGTAGCTCTTGGTGCCGTCCAGGCTCATGGGCCCGGGGTTGTCGGCCAGCCGGTACCGGGTAAGCGGGGAACTGCGCACCATTTGTCCCGGTGCCGGCTGTGCCGATTCAGTCATGGTCCGGCTACGCCAGTCGGCTCAGCCAGCCGCGGGTATCCTCCACGGCGCCGGTCTGGATTCCGAGCAGCTCGCTGCGGATGGACATGGTGACTTCCCCAGCAACCGCATCCGGGGAACCGATGGTCTCGGTCTCGGACTTCAGTTCACCAACCGGGGTGATCACGGCGGCCGTGCCGCAGGCAAAGACCTCGGTGATGTCGCCGGAGGCAACGCCGTCGCGCCATTCATCCAGGGTGATCTTGCGTTCTTCGACCTTCAGCCCGCGGTCGCGGCCCAGCTGCAGCACCGAATCCCGGGTCACCCCGTGCAGGATGGTGCCGGAGAGTGCTGGCGTCACGAGGGTGCCGTCCTTGAAGACGAAGAAGACGTTCATGCCGCCCAGTTCTTCCACGGCGTTGTCATTGAACTCGTCAAGGAAGAGGACCTGCTTGCAGCCGTTGGCTTCGCCCTCCATCTGCGCGATGAGGGAGGCAGCATAGTTCCCGCCGCACTTGGCTTCGCCGGTACCGCCGCGGCCGGCGCGGGCGTACTTAGTCGAGAGCCAGATGGAGACAGGCTTCAGTTCGCCGCCGAAGTAGTTGCCGGCAGGGGACGCGATGACCCGGTAAGACACCTCGCGGGCCGGGCGGACACCCAGGAAGGGCTCCGTGGCGATCATAAACGGGCGCAGGTACAGGGACTCCCCGTCACCGGTGGGCACCCAATCACGGTCGACGGCGACGAGCTGGCTGAGGGAGGCGAGGAACAGCTCCTCGGGCAGCTCGGGCAGGGCAAGCCGGCGGGCAGAGGTGTTGAGCCGGGCGGCGTTCGCCTCCGGACGGAAGGTCCAGATGGAACCGTCCTGGTGCCGGTAGGCCTTGAGCCCTTCGAAGATTTCCTGGCCGTAGTGCAGGACGGCGGCGGCAGGGTCCATCGCGATCGGGCCGTAGGGCTCGATCCGTGCGTCCTGCCACTGGCCTACGCCATTTTCCCCGGCGCGGTAGTCAATGACGGCCGTGTGGTCCGTGAAGTGGTTTCCGAATCCCGGATCCGCGAGGACGGCTGCGCGCTCCTCATCGGACTTGCGCTGGGCGGATAGCTGCTGGGCGAATTCCAGAGCGCTGACAGACATTATTCCTCCACGGTGAACGGAGAAGCCGTTCTTCTTCCATTTGATTGGGTCACTGTTGAGCTTATGACACAGCTGCGGCGATCGCATCGCCGATTTCAGCTGTGGTGCGTGTTCGCCCGCTCCGGGCCTCGACGTCGGCTTCCACGGCGCGCTCCACCCGCTCAGCTTCGGCATCAAAGCCCAGGTGCTGCAGCAGCAGCGCAGCCGAGAGGATAGCCGCCGTCGGGTCGGCCTTCTGCTGGCCGGCAATATCCGGGGCCGACCCGTGGACCGGCTCGAACATCGAGGGAAAGGTGCCCTCCATGTTGATGTTCCCGGAGGCCGCCAGACCGATTCCGCCGGTAACCGCCGCCGCGAGGTCCGTGATGATGTCGCCGAACAAGTTGTCCGTGACGATCACATCAAACCGGGACGGATCAGTGGTCAGGAAAATGGTGGCGGCATCAACGTGCAGGTAGTCCACCGCGACGTCCGGGAACTCGGTGGCGACGGCGTCGACGGTGCGCTTCCAGAGCTTGCCCGCGTAGACGAGGACGTTGTGTTTATGCACCAGGGTCAGCTTCCGGCGCGGCCGGTCATTGGCTCGGCGGAAGGCGTCCCGCACCACGCGCTCGACGCCGTAGGCGGTGTTCAGGGATACTTCGGTGGCAATTTCGTGCGGGGTTCCGGTGCGCAGCGATCCGCCGTTGCCCACATACGGGCCTTCCGTGCCTTCGCGGACGACGATGAAGTCGATCTCCCCCGGATTGGCCAGCGGGCTGGCAATGCCCGGGAAGAGCTTTGACGGCCGCAGATTAACGAAGTGGTCCAGGCTGAAGCGCAGTTTGAGCAGCAGTTCCCGCTCGATCAGGCCCGACGGCATGGTGGTGTCCCCCGGTGCAGCCCCGACGGCTCCAAAGAGAATCGCGTCGTGGTTCTTGAGTGCCTCGAGCGTTTCCTCCGGCAGGGTTTCACCGGTGCGCAGCCAGTGCTCAGCGCCCAGGGTGTATTCCGTAAGGTCGAAGCGGGCGGGGCCGGCCTCCGTCACCGCCCTCAGTACCTTGACTGCTTCCGCGATCACTTCGGGACCGATCCCGTCGCCGGGGATAACGGCCAGGGAGATAACGTTCGACGCTGCTTCACTCATGGGGCAATTCTAGGAAGAGTGTCCATATAGCGCGCAACCCGTATCACATACTGAGACGGCGGCCGGCCGCCTGAGCGGGCGCCCGCGGATCAGACCACGGCATGACGCGCAGACTCACGTCCGGGCCCTAAAGTTGTTGTCCATGCTCCTGCACCGACGAATCTATGCCTGGATGCAGGCCAACCCCGGCAAGGTGGACCTTACGCAGGCCCTCGGCATCACCCTGCTCATGGCCGTTCCCTTCCTGCTCGTCGGTTCGCTGACCGACTTCGTCCTCTCCTGCGCCATCTGCCTGCCATTGGCCTGGGCACGGACACGGCCGGTTCCCGCCGCTGCGATTCAGGCCAGCGCCTGCCTGCTCTCACTCGTCCTGGTTCCCGAAACCGGGCTGCCCGCGGACATCCTGGTGCTGGTCACCGTCTATTCCCTGGCCGCCCATGCTCCCCGCTGGGCGAGCCTGAGCGGACTCGCGCTCGCCCTGATCGGCGGTGTGCTGTTCGTCCTGCAGTACCTGATCCGCCCCTCGGTGCAGTTTGTGTCAGGCGTCCCGCTGCTTGCGCCCGACCAGTTCGCCATCTTCGTGATCGCCATAATCGCCGTCGACGCGCTGGTGCTGGTGGCCTGGACGTTCGGTGATTTGGCCCGCACCCGCCGCCTTGCCCTCGAAGCGCTGGAGGACCGGGCGCGCCGGCTGGAAGTCGAACGCCAGCAGGAGCGGGACCTGGCGGCAGCTGACGAGCGGACGCATATCGCCCGGGAAATGCACGACATCGTTGCGCACTCGCTCTCGGTCATCATTACCCAGGCCGACGGCGCCCGGTATGCGAGCGCCCATGATCCCGAGATCGCGGCGAAGACCCTGGGCACGATCGCCGAGACCGGACGCGGCTCGCTGCGCGAAATGCGCCGCCTGCTCGGTGTGCTCCGCGGCGATGAGCTCGCTTCCACCCGGCCGCTGCCCTCACTCGCCGACGTCGGTTCCCTGGTGGAAGCCGTGCAGCGCGCCGGCGTGGAGGTGCAGGTGTTCCGGACCGGAGTCATGCGGCGCCCGATTCCCGCCGGGGCAGAGCTGACCGCCTACCGGGTTATCCAGGAGTCCCTCACTAACGTCCTCAAGCATGCGGGCCCGGACACGCACGCCGAAGTGGACCTGGAGTGGACACCGCGGGGCCTGGCGCTCCAGGTGCGCGACGACGGGAGGGGCGCTGCAGCGGACGTCCCGGCCCCCGGTGAGACAGGGGGACTGAAGGACGTCCCAGGTGTCCAAGGCGCCCAGGGCCAGGGCATCAAGGGGATGGCCGAACGCGTGGCCCTCTACGATGGAAGCCTTGAAGCCGCACCCGCGGCCGGCGGAGGGTTCCGTGTGGCCGCGTTCATTCCCTATACGGAGGCCTAAGCATGACCGGCACCCTGTCCCCCTACCCCGCCGGCGATGTCCCCGAACGGGAACCGATCCGCGTTGCCCTGGTCGATGACCAGCAGCTGGTCCGCGGCGGCTTCAAGATGCTCATCAATTCCCAGCCGGACCTGACCGTAGTAGCGGAGGCCGGGGACGGCGCACAGGCCGTTCGCGTCCTGGCGCAGGTGCCTGCCGACGTCGTCCTCATGGACGTGCGGATGCCCGGGATGGATGGGATCGAAGCCACCGCCAAGCTGCTTGAACGCGCCGCAGCGCAGCCGCAGGGATCAGCGGACCCCGGGATGAGGGTCGTTGTGCTGACCACCTTTGATCTGGATGAATATGCACTCTCCGCCATCCGCGCCGGGGCCAGCGGGTTCCTGCTCAAGGACGCCCCGCCCGAGGAACTGCTTGAGGCCATCCGGACCGTCCACCGCGGCGACGCCGTGATCGCTCCGTCGACTACACGCCGGCTGCTGGACCATGTGGCACCCCTGCTGCGTGAACCGACCCCCGAGGTGAGCCGGCACGCAGCCAGCGTGGACACGCTGACTCCCCGCGAGCGCGAAGTGTTCACGCTGATTGCCGGTGGCCTGTCCAATCCGGAGATCGCCGCCATGCTCTTCCTCTCCGAAGCCACGGTCAAGACCCACGTTGGGCACATCCTGGCCAAACTCGGCGCCCGTGACCGGGTGCAGGCGGTTGTTATCGCCTACGAAACAGGTATCGTCGCGCCCTAACGGGAAGCACCCCGCCGCGAGGGAGGTCCGTTGTGCCTGCTGAACACGATGTCCGTTCCATCTGCCTGTCCCTGCCTGGTGTTACCGAACGCCTGAGCTGGCAACAGCCCGCCTGGTTCGCCCGCACCCTGATGGCGCGTATGTGGGAGGACGGGGTCCTCACCGTGAAGTCGGAGGAACGCGAGGCGCTGGCAGAAACGGATCCGCGGACGTTCTACTGGACGCCCCACCACAACCGCTCTCCCCTGCTGGTCCTGGTCCGGCTGGAAGCCGTGGACGAAACAGAACTGCGCGAGCTGCTCCTGGAGTCCTACCGGCTGGCCGGCCCGCTTCCACCCACGGTATGAGCCGGTGTCCGGCGATCCCCGTCCACCCTCCGATGTGCCGGAGGCAGGCCCCAAAATAGCGTTGGGGGTATGACAACCCTTACTGAGCAAAATCCTGTGCCCGGGCCCGGCAGCACCACTACTGCCGCGGCGGCACAGGCACTGAACAAAACGTACGGAAAAGGCGACACCGCCGTCCACGCCCTGCGCGGCGTGGACGTAAGTTTCGAAACCGGGACCTTCACCGCCATCATGGGCCCCTCCGGCTCGGGCAAGTCCACCCTGATGCACTGCCTCGCCGGCCTCGATTCGGCTGACTCCGGCCGGATCTGGATCGGTGGCACGGAAATCACTGGCCTGAACGACGCCGAGATCACGCGGCTGCGCCGCGACAGCGTCGGATTCGTCTTCCAGTCCTTCAACCTGGTCCCGACCCTCACCGCGGAACAGAACATCACGCTTCCGGTGGCCCTGGCTAACGGCAAGGTGGACCGGCCGTGGCTGGAGGAGATCACCCGCACCCTCGGCTTGGAAGGGCGCCTGACCCACCGCCCCCATGAACTCTCCGGCGGCCAGCAGCAGCGCGTGGCAGTGGCCCGCGCCCTGCTGACCCGCCCCCACGTCGTATTTGGGGACGAGCCCACGGGCAACCTGGATTCAAGGTCCGGTGCGGAGGTACTTTCGCTGCTCCGGCGCTCCAGCCGCGAGATGGGCCAGAGCATCATTATGGTCACCCACGATCCGGTCGCCGCGTCCTACGCGGACCGGGTGGTGCTGATGAACGACGGCGAACTCGTCGGCGAACTCTCCAAGCCCTCGCCGGAAAGCGTGCTCGCGGCCCTGACGAAGCTGGGGGCATAGGCCGTGCTGCAGGTTGCCCTGGCGCAGGTGCGCCTGAACGCCCGCCGCTTCATCGCCGTCGGCGTCGCCGTCCTGATTGCCGTCGGCTTCCTGACCGCTACGCTGATCATCAATTCCTCCTCGAAAGCATCGCTGACACAAAGCGTTGGACAGAGCTTCCGGAACGCGGACCTGGTCGTATCCACCGGCTACGACGAGGAAACGGGGACCTGGCCGGTCCTCGGCGAGGAAACTGCCGCCCTGGCCCGCGGCCTGGACGGTGTTGACGAGGCCTATGCCGTGCGCAGCGCCTACCTCACCGCCGGCACCGGGCGGGCAGCTGCCTTCGCGCAGCTGACCAGCCTCCCCTCCGATCCGTCCCTGCTGCCGGTCGATGTGGTTCAGGGAACACTGCCCGCGTCCCCCGGGGAAGTTGCCGTGGACCAGCGGACAGCCGAAAAGCAGAGCCTGTCCCTCGGGTCGGTACTGCCGGTTGCGAACCCCTCCGGTGACGCTGCGGAAACCCAGCTGAAAGTCACAGCACTGGTTGAGACCTCGTCCGATCCCCAGATGATGGGAGCAGCCCAGCTCTTCGCCGTGGATCAGACCGTGGCCAGGTATGCCGATCCCGCCAACGGTTTCGAGAGCATCCTGCTCTCAGTCGCTGACGGCGCGTCCGCAAAGGAAATCCAGGCGGTGCTCCAGCAAGAACTCACCGATGCCGGGACAACCGCCACCTTCGTGCGGACTGTGGAGGAACAGACCACGGAACTGGTTGCATCGCTGACCGGCGGGCAGGACGCCCTGACAGTCATCCTTCTGGCCTTCGCCGCCGTCGCCCTCCTGGTCTGCGCGCTGGTCGTCTCAAACACCTTCTCCGTCCTCGTGGCCCAGCGGACCCGCGAGCTGGCACTGCTGCGCTGCATCGGGGCCGGCCGCACACAGATCCGTCGCTCGGTCCTTGTCGAAGCGCTGCTGGTCGGCATCATCGCGTCCATGATCGGTGTGCTGGCGGCCATCGGACTGATCGCCGGGATCGTGGCCTACCTCCAGACCCTCCCGGACAGCGGGTTCGCCACGATGGAGGTCACTCCCCTTTCGGTCGCCGTTGGAATGGCCGCAGGAATCCTCCTCACCGTTCTCGCCGCGCTGGTGCCTGCGCGGGCCGCGACGGCAGTCGCGCCGCTGGCAGCCCTGCGGCCCGCCGAGGACGTCCGTGCAGGGACGCGGAAGGGCCGGGTCCGGCTGATTGCCGGGCTGGTGCTGGTGCTGGCCGGTTCAGCCCTGCTGGCGCTGGGAGCGGTCTCGGGAAACCTGCTGATAGCCCTGCCGGGCGGCATCCTGAGTTTCATCGGAGTGCTGATGTGCTCCACGCTCTTTATTCCGCCGCTGGTCCGCGCCGTCGGTGCCCTGGCAGCACCGCTGGGCGTACCCGGCAAGCTCGCCGCGCTCAACGCGGTCCGCAATCCGCAGCGCACGTCCGCGACGTCGTCGGCCCTGCTGATCGGCGTGACCCTGGTGGCCATGATGATGACCGGCGCGGCAACTTCCCGCAGCGCCTTCGACGGAGCACTGTCCAGCGAGTTCCCGGTGGATGTGACCATCCAGGGACCGCTGCTGGACGGATCTCCGCTGGGCGCTGACGATGCTGCCGCAGCCGGCTCGGTAGACGGGGTGGAGGAATCGCTGCTGCTGCCCGCAGCGGGCATGGCGGAGTCCGACGGCGGCGAGATCGCCGTATATGCCTTGGACCCTGCGGGCGCCTCCGTCCTTCAGGACACTTCCCTGGTACCGGAAGACGGCACGGTCATCATGCCGCAGGGCACCGAAGCGAAGACCGTTACCGTGCGGGGCGCCGGCGGTGAGAAGGAACTGACGGTCCAGACCTCCGGCAGCGCTTACTTCCCGGCGCTCATCTCGGCCGGGACAGCCCAGGCACTGGGCGGTTTGCCAGCCCTGGAGGCGCCGGAGCAGTACGCGCCCGAGCCGCTGCTGTGGCTCGCAGTCACCGACGGCCTGGGCACCAACGAGCTCATCGACCTGCAGTCAGAACTGGCCGAGGCCATCGGCATTGAGGGCTACCAAATCTCCGGCTCCGCCATTGAACGCGCTGCCTTCGAACAGGTGATCAATGTCCTGCTGATGGTGGTCACGGGCCTGCTGGGCGTCGCCGTCGTGATTGCCCTGGTGGGTGTGGCGAACACCCTCTCGCTCTCGGTCCTGGAACGCACGCGGGAATCGTCCCTGCTGCGGGCACTCGGGCTCACGAAGGGCCAGCTGCGGGGCATGCTGGCGCTGGAGGCGGTGCTGATCGCCGGCGTGGCTGCCCTGTTCGGCTGCCTGCTCGGCGCGGTCTACGGCTGGCTCGGTGCGCAGTCCGCCCTTGGCGCCTTCGCCGACGTAGTTCCGGCCCTTCCCTGGGCCCAGCTCGGCGGCGTCCTGGCTGTGGCTATCCTCGCCGGACTGGGTGCCTCGCTGCTGCCGGCCCGGCGGGCGGCCCGGCTGTCCCCGGTGGCCGGCCTGGCTGCGGACTGATCCGGATGCGCGAGGTATCCGGCCGGTGGCCGGATACCTCGCGCATTCCCTCGGCGATCTGCGAAGATACAAAGCAGACTGAGCATACCGGCGAAAACATCCGCCACCCGGATCGACGAAGGAGCCCGCCATGCCGCAGACCGAGCCCGGCAGGACACCGCGCCACGAGTCGCTGGCCGCCTACTTGGATGACCACCTGCTGGGCGCGGAGGCCGGCGTGCGGCTCTTCAAGGCAGCATACAAAACGTGGGAAGACACCGAGCATGAGGCAGTCTTCGCCCACCTGACGGAACAGATCTCTGACGAGCGGGACGAACTTGAGACCCTCATCCTGGCCCTGGGCTACCGGCGCAGCCCGGTGAAGCGGGGCCTGGCCTGGATCGGCGCGGCGGTGGGGCGTCTTGGCCCGGTCAACCCGCTGAGCACCGGGACAGGCACCACGGGCCAATTGGAACTGGAAACTCTGCAGTCGGTGGTGCGGGCGAAGGAATGCCTGTGGCAGACGCTGCTGGTGCTCTCCGCCCATGACCACCGCTTCCACGCCCCGCGGATCCGCGAACTGCTGGAGCACGCCCGGGACCAGCAGGGCGCCGTCGCCAAGGTCATGGAAGACACCGCTCCTGCACGGTTCCTCACCTAACCGATTCCACGTCCAATATCCCGTTAAACAAAAAGCAGAAGGTGGCCGGACAGCCTGCCACCTTCTGCTTTTTTGCCCAATGCGGAAACTACTCCGCCGGTTCCTCGTACTTCGGGAAGATCGGAGCCGGGGCCGGCAGCGCGGTTCCGGGAACCAGCGGGGTCGGAAGCGCAGCAAACGTCCGGGCAACGCCCTCGGGCTGGCCGAGAACGTCAAGCAGCTTCCCGGCGCTTCCGGGCATCACCGGCTGCGCCAGGATGGCCACGATCCGCAGCACTTCCAGCGTTACGTACAGCACCGTGTTCATGCGCTCGACGTCGGTCTTGCGCAGCACCCACGGTGCCTGCTCAGCGAAGTAGGCGTTGGTGTCGCCGAGGACCTTCCAGGTTGCCTCGAGCGCGCCGTGGAAGTCCTGGACGTCGTAGGCCTCGCGGGAAACCTGCAGCAGGCCGCGCGCGGCGGCAAGGAGCGCCTCGTCCTCGGGCGTGAACTCCCCCGGCTCGGGAACAGCGGCACCGCAGTTCTTCGCGACCATGGACAGGGAACGCTGGGCCAGGTTGCCCAGATTGTTCGCCAGGTCCGCGTTCATCCGGCCGACGATTGCCTCGTGGCTGTAGGAGCCGTCACCGCCGAAAGGCACTTCCCGCAGCAGGAAGAACCGCACGGCGTCGAGCCCGTACTGCTCCACCCACTCCGCGGGCGCCACAACATTGCCCAGCGACTTGGACATCTTCACGCCCTTGTTGTGCAGGAAGCCGTGGATCATCACGCGCTTGGGCAGTTCCAGTCCGGCGGACATCAGGAACGCCGGCCAGAAGATCGCGTGGAAGCGGGAGATGTCCTTGCCGATCACGTGCACGTCCGCCGGCCAGTACTTCTTGAACGATTCCGACTCGGTGTCCGGGAAGCCGACGCCGGTCAGGTAGTTGGTCAGCGCATCCACCCACACGTACATCACGTGGTCCGGGTTGCCCGGTACCGGGATCCCCCAGTCGAAGGTGGTCCGGGAAATGGAGAGGTCCTCCAGCCCGCCCTTGACGAAGCTGATCACCTCATTGAAACGTGAACGCGGAGCGGCGAAGTCCGGCTGCTCCTCGTACAGGGCCAGGAGTTTGTCCTGGTAGTTGGAGAGCCGGAAGAAGTAGCTCTCCTCCTCGGTCCAGGTCAGCTCAGTGTCCGTCGTCTTGGAGTAACGGATTCCGTCCTCGCGCAGTTCGGTTTCGTCTTCGCCGTAGTAGGCCTCGTCCCGTACGGAGTACCAGCCGGCGTACTTGGAGAGGTAGATGTCCCCGTTTTCCTCCATCCGCTTCCAGATGGCCTGGGCAGCAGCTTTGTGATCGGCGTCGGTGGTGCGCATGAACCGGTTGTACGTGGTCCCGAGGTCATCGTTCATCTGCCGGAAGGCAGCGGAGTTACGGTCCGCCAGTTCCTTGACCGGAATGCCCTCCCGGTCCGCGGACTGCTGCATCTTCTGCCCGTGCTCATCGGTGCCGGTCATGAAGAAAACGTCGTATCCGTCCAGCCGCTTGAAGCGGGCCATCGCGTCAGCAGCGATCGCTTCCCAGGCGTGGCCGATGTGGGGCGTGCCGTTGGGATAGGAGATTGCAGTGGTGATGTAGAACGGAGTCTGGGGTTCGGAAGAAGTCACACTAGAAAATTACCCTGTTTGAGCTCCGGTTGTCGCACTGGGTCGCCCAGCGCAAAGGAGGCCGGCCCCGTGCGGGACCGGCCTCCAGGCAAATCGCTGCGGGATTAGTCCTGCAGGTCCACTTCGCGGGCCACGGTGGCACCGATGGCGTCGCGGAGCGATTCCAGCACGTCCTGCGGCACGGAGGAATCCACGGTCAGCAGGGACAGCGCCTGGCCGCCCTCACTGTTCCGGGCCACCTGCATACCGGCGATGTTGATGTCCTGTTCACCCAGGATCCGGCCGAGGGAGCCGATGACGCCGGGACGGTCCTGGTAGATCAGCACCAGCAGGTGCTCGCTGATCGGGATCTCCAGCTCATAGCCGTTGACGCCCACCAGCTTCTGGATCTGCTTCGGACCTGTCAGGGTGCCGGCGACCTCGAGCTGGGTGCCGTCGGAGAGGGCGCCGCGGATGGTCAGCAGGTTGCGGTAGTCGTCGACGTCGGGGGTGGTGAGCAGGCGCACGTCAATACCGCGCTGCTCGGCGAGCACCGGGGCATTCACGTAGGAAACCTGCTCGGAGACGATGTCGGTGAAGATGCCCTTCAGTGCGGCCAGCTCCAGGGCCTTGACGTCCAGGGAGGCAATTTCGCCGGCCACCTCGATGTCGATGGCGGTCATCGAATCGTGGGCCAGGGCGGTGAAGATCCGGCCCAGCTTTTCGATCAGCGGGATGCCCGGGCGGACGTCTTCGGCGATGACGCCGCCGGCAACGTTCACGGCGTCGGGCACCAGTTCACCGGCCAGGGCCAGGCGCACGGACTTGGCGACGGAGATGCCGGCCTTTTCCTGCGCCTCGTCGGTGGAGGCGCCCAGGTGCGGGGTGACGATGACGTTGTCCAGGGACATAAACGGCAGGTCGGTGCTGGGTTCCTTGACGAAAACATCAACGCCGGCGCCGGCGATCTTGCCTTCGGTGAGGGCCGTGTACAGGGCTTCCTCGTCTACGAGACCGCCGCGGGCCACGTTCACCACGTAGGCCGTTTCCTTCATCTTCTCGAACGCGTCGGCGCCGAGCATACCCACGGTTTCCGGAGTCTTGGGCATGTGGATGGTGACGAAGTCCGACTGCTCCAGCAGCTCATCCAGCGTGACCAGCTTGACGTTCAGCTGGGCGGCGCGGGCCGAGGTGATGTACGGATCGTAGGCCAGGACTTCGGTGCCGAAGCCCTGCACCCGGGCGGCGACCAGCGCGCCGATCCGGCCAAGGCCGATGATGCCGACCTTCTTCTCGAAGAGCTCGATGCCGGTGTACTTGGACCGCTTCCATTCCCCGCCCTTGAGCGCGGCGGAGGCCTGCGGAATGTGGCGGGCCAGGGAGATGATGTGGCCCACGGTCAGTTCCGCGGCGGAGATGATGTTCGACGTCGGTGCGTTGACCACCATCACGCCGGCCTGGGTGGCCGCCCGGATGTCGACGTTGTCGAGGCCGACACCCGCACGGGCAATGACCTTGAGGTTCTTTGCGGCGGCAATTGCTTCGGCGTCGACCTGGGTGGCCGAGCGGACCAGGATGGCGTCGACGTCAGCAATGGCGGAGAGCAGCTGGGAACGGTCAGCTCCGTCGGTCTGGCGGATCTCGAAATCGGGGCCGAGGGCCTCAACCGTGGCAGGCGAAAGTTCCTCCGCGAGGAGTACTACTGGTTTGGTGGCAGTCACCGATGACCTCTTTAGCTGTGTGTCGATGTGGTTTGGGTATTCACGCCGGAGGCCGGACCCGTTGCCGGGCCCGGCCTCCTTACCGAAACGGCTTGCTTTTTTAGCCTAGCGCGCCGGATATTGACACGGAGAATCCGCGTCTTTATTACTGGTGGAACTAGCGGGCGACGGAGCCTTCGGTGTAGTCGTCGTCGGACTTGATCCAGGAGAAGAGCTTGCGCAGTTCGCGGCCGGTGGCCTCGATCGGGTGGTCTTCGCCCTTCTGGCGCAGTTCCTTGAATTCCGGAGCACCGGCATCCTGGTCATCGATGAAGCGCTTGGCGAAGGCACCGTTCTGGATGTCTGCGAGGACAGCCTTCATGTTTTCCTTCACCTCGGGGGTGATGACGCGCGGGCCGGAGACGTAGTCGCCGTACTCAGCGGTGTCGGAAACGCTCCAGCGCTGCTTGGCGATGCCGCCCTCGACCATCAGGTCGACGATCAGCTTGAGCTCGTGCAGGACCTCGAAGTAGGCGACCTCCGGCTTGTAGCCGGCTTCGGTCAGGGTTTCGAAGCCGTACTGGATCAGCTGGGAAGCGCCGCCGCAGAGAACAGCCTGCTCGCCGAAGAGGTCCGTTTCGGTCTCTTCGGTGAAGGTGGTCTCGATGACGCCTGCACGGGTGCCGCCGATGGCCTTCGCGTAGGACAGTGCCAGTTCCTTGGCGCTGCCGGAAGCGTTCTGCTCCACGGCGATCAGGTCGGGAACACCGCGGCCGGCTTCGAATTCGCGGCGGACGATGTGGCCCGGACCCTTCGGTGCCACGAGGGCAACGTCGACGTCGGCCGGCGGCTGGATGTAGCCGTAGCGGATGTTGAAGCCGTGGCCGAAGAACAGGGCGTCGCCGGACTTGAGGTTCGGTGCAATTTCCTCGGCGTAGACGAAGCGCTGGACCTGGTCCGGGGTGAGCACCATGATCAGGTCGGCTTCGGCGACGGCTTCGGCGACGCTGAGGACCCGGAGGCCTTCGGCCTCGGCCTTGGCGCGGGACTTGGAGCCTTCCTTGAGGCCAACGCGGACATCAACACCGGAATCGCGCAGGCTCAGGGCGTGTGCGTGGCCCTGGCTGCCGTAGCCGATGACGGCGACTTTGCGTCCCTGGATGATCGACAGGTCGGCGTCGTCGTCGTAATACATGTCAGTCACTGAAATATCTCCTGTTTTGGGTTCTTGGATAAAGGTTTTTGGTGGAACCTAGGCGCTGCGCAGCGCGCGGTCACTCATGGACTTCGCGCCGCGGCCAATGGCCAGCGTTCCGGATTGAACAATTTCGCGGATGCCAAAGGGCTCCAGCACTGAAAGCAGTGCATTGAGCTTTTCGGCGGTGCCTGTTGCTTCAACGATCAGGGAGTCTGTGGACACATCTACCACTGAAGCACGGAACAGCTCGGCTGCCTGGGTTACCTGCAGCCGGGTTGCGGCATCCGCGCGAACCTTGACCAAGATGTGGTCGCGTTGCACGGAAGACTCGGGAACCAGCTCAACAATTTTGATGACGTTGACGAGCTTGTTCAGTTGTTTGGTGACCTGCTCGAGCAGATCGCCCTCGGCCTCGACCACCACGGTGATGCGGGACAGCCCGGCAACCTCCGAGGGGCCAACGGCCAAAGAATTGATGTTGAACGCCCGGCGGGCGAACAGGGACGCAACGCGGGTGAGGACACCCGGGACGTCTTCGACCAGCACGGAAAGGGTGTGGCGTGCCATGTCCCTACTCCTCCTCTTCCCAGGTGGGCGTCATGTTGCGGGCAATCTGGATGAGGTCGTTGCTGACCCCGGTCGGGACCATCGGCCACACCATGGAGTCGCGGCTGACCACAAAGTCGATGACCACGGGCCGGTCGTTGATTTCCAGTGCCTGCTTGATGGTGGCGTCGATGTCCTCTTCGCGTTCGCAGCGCAGGCCAACACAGCCGTAGGCGTCTGCCAGCTTCACGAAGTCCGGCACCCGGACCGTGTCATGGCCGGTGTTCAGGTCGGTGTTGGAGTAGCGGGACTCGTAGAAGAGTGTCTGCCACTGGCGCACCATGCCGAGGGAGGAGTTGTTGATGATGGCGACCTTGATCGGGATGTTGTTGATCAGGCAGGTGGCCAGTTCCTGGTTGGTCATCTGGAAACAGCCGTCGCCGTCGATCGCCCACACCACGCGGTCCGGGTCGCCGACCTTGGCACCCATCGCTGCGGGCACCGAATAGCCCATGGTGCCCAAGCCGCCGGAGTTCAGCCAGGCGCGGGGACGTTCGTAGTTGATGAACTGGGCGGTCCACATCTGGTGCTGGCCTACACCGGCCACGTACACGCCTTCGGGTCCGGTCAGTTCACCGATCCGCTTGATGACCTGCTGGGGTGCGATGTGGCCGTCTTCGGGTTCGGTCCAGCCCGTCGGATAGGTTTCGCGCAGCCGCGAAATGACCGACCACCACGGGGCGATGTCCGGCGTGCCGGACGTCTCGAACTGGGCGCGGACGGCATCGGTCAGTTCGGGAATGATCTCCTTGACCGAGCCAACGATCGGAACGTCCGCGGTCCGGTTCTTGGAAATTTCCGCCGGATCGATGTCCGCGTGGATGACCTTGGCATTGGGTGCGAAGGTGCTCAGGACACCGGTGACGCGGTCATCGAACCGCGCGCCGAGGGTGATGAGCAGGTCGGACTGCTGCAGCGCCGTCACAGCCGAGACCGAACCGTGCATGCCGGGCATACCGACGTGCTGCGGATGGGAATCGGGGAACACACCGCGGGCCATCAGGGTGGTCACCACGGGAGCACCGACGGTCTCGGCCAGTTCCAGCAGTTCGGCCGAGGCATTGGCCTTCAGGACGCCGCCGCCTACGTAGAACACCGGACGCTGGGCAGCCGCAATCAGCCGCGAAGCCTCCCGCACCTGCTTGGAGTGTCCGCGGACCACCGTTCGGTAGCCCGGCAGGTCGATCTTCGGCGGCCAGGAGAAGGTGGTTTTGCCCTGCTGGGCGTCCTTGGTGATATCCACCAGCACCGGGCCGGGGCGGCCGCTGGTGGCGATGTGGAAGGCCTCGGCCAGCACCCGGGGGATGTCGTCGGCGTTGGTCACCAGGTAGGAGTGCTTGGTGATCGGCATCGTGATGCCCACGATGTCGGCTTCCTGGAAGGCGTCGGAACCGATGACGGTGCTCGAGACCTGGCCGGTGATCGCGACCATGGGCACGGAGTCCATGTGGGCGTCGGCGATGGCGGTGACCAGGTTGGTGGCACCGGGACCGGAGGTCGCGATGCAGACACCGGCGCGGCCGGTGACCATGGCGTAGCCTTCGGCTGCGTGGCCGGCGCCCTGCTCATGCCGGACCAGGATGTGCCGCAGCTTTTTGGAATCCATCAGCGGGTCGTAGGTCGGCAGGATTGCGCCGCCCGGAAGGCCGAAGACGTCGTCGACTCCGAGCTCTTCCAGCGAACGGACAATGGCCTGCGAGCCGGTCATCTCCGTCGGGGGTACTACGTTGTTCGGACCTTGGACGCGGGTGTCCATGGCTTCAGCGGTGGCCGCTACAGGGAATGCTGCATCTTTGTTCTTGGCATGCACGGTCCGGGCCGGGCCTGCCTTCTGTGCCATCAGCGAGGGGCTGATTGGCGATCCCTTACTCATCGGAAACTTCCTTTGCGGATACATATCCATGTTGTTCTGATGCGGCGGCTGCCCGGGCGGTCGGCCCGGTTCGGCCTTTGTGCTTTCTGAAGCCAATAAAAAAACCCCTCGTGCCTGTTGGCTCCGTAGGGGTCCGCGCGTGACGTCTTCGACAAGTCGGGCTGTTACGCCACGCGCTTGGTAAGGACGACGGTTACGATCTGCATACTGCTCAGTCTTCCCCTCCCCCGGTTCCAGTGTCAACCGGAGGCTTTACCGTCTCATTATATGGACATCAGTTCCACCTTCTGGACACAGGCGCCACCAAATGCGGCAGGGCTCCCACTCCGCGCTAGCGGGTTTTGAAGCATGCCCCCCAGAGGCGGCAGGGCTCCCACTCCGCGCTAGCGGGTTTTGAAGCATGCCCCCAGAGGCGGCAGGGCTTAATAAGGTTGAAACCCCTTAGGGGCCCCACGGACATCCGCGCCAGCGGGTGTCCGTGGGGAGGGGTTTCAACCGCAGTAAGCGCCCGTGGAAGCCGAGTTGACCATCTTGGCGTACTTGGCCAGGACACCCTTGGTGAACTTCGCCGGCAGCGGCTCCCAGCCGATCTTGCGGCTTTCGAGTTCTTCCGGTTCCACCAGCAGATCGAAGCTGCGGGCCGCGATGTCCACGCGGATCCGGTCCCCGTCCTTCACGAAGGCGATGGGGCCGCCGTCGACCGCTTCCGGTGCAACGTGGCCGATGCACAGCCCGGTCGTGCCGCCGGAGAACCGCCCGTCGGTGAGCAGCAGGACATCCTTGCCCAGCCCGGCGCCCTTGATCGCACCGGTGATGGCGAGCATTTCGCGCATGCCCGGCCCACCCTTGGGTCCTTCGTAACGGATAACGACGACGTCGCCGGCGTGGATTGCTCCGGCGTCGAGCGCGTCCAGGGCTCCCTGCTCGCGCTCGAAGACGCGGGCGGTGCCTTCGAAGACATCGGCGTCGAACCCTGCGCTCTTGACGACGGCACCTTCGGGAGCCATGGAACCGTGCAGGACGGTGATGCCGCCGGTCTTGTGGATCGGGTTGTCGAGTGCGCGGAGCACCTTTCCGTCCGGATCCGGCGGGTTGATGGCTTCCAGGTTTTCGGCCACGGTCTTGCCCGTGACGGTGAGGCAGTCGCCGTGCAGCAGGCCGGCGTCGAGCAGTGCCTTCATGATGACCGGCACGCCGCCGATCTTGTCGACGTCGAACATCACGTACCGGCCGAACGGCTTCAGGTCGCCCAGGTGCGGGATCTTGTCGCCGATGCGGTTGAAGTCCTCGAGCGTGAGCTCCACTTCGGCTTCGCGGGCGATGGCCAGCAGGTGCAGGACGGCGTTGGTGGAGCCGCCGAAGGCCATGGTGACGGCGATGGCGTTTTCGAAGGCCTTCTTGGTCATGATGTCGCGGGCGGTGATGCCCTTGCGCAGCAGGTTCACGACGGCTTCGCCGGACTTTCGTGCGAACTCGTCGCGGCGGCGGTCGGCCGAGGGCGGCGCGGCAGAGCCGGGAAGGGACATGCCCAGGGCTTCGCCGATGCAGGCCATGGTGTTGGCGGTGTACATACCGCCGCAGGCGCCTTCGCCCGGGCAGATGGCGCGTTCGATGGTATCCAGGTCCTTGAGGCTCATCTTGCCCGCGGCGCAGGCGCCGACGGCTTCAAAGGCGTCAATCAGGGTGACTTCGCGTTCGGTGCCGTCTTCCATTTTGGCGAAGCCGGGCATGATCGACCCGGCGTAGAGGAAGACGCTGGAGAGGTCCAGGCGGGCGGCTGCCATCAGCATGCCGGGAAGCGACTTGTCACAGCCGGCCAGGAGGACCGAACCGTCCAGCCGCTCGGCCATCATGACCGTTTCGACCGAGTCCGCAATGACTTCACGCGAAACGAGCGAGAAGTGCATGCCTTCATGGCCCATGGAGATTCCATCCGAGACGGAAATGGTGCCGAACTGCATCGGGAATCCGCCACCTGCGTGGACGCCTTCCTTGGCGCCCTGGGCCAGTCGGTTCAGCGACAGGTTGCACGGCGTAATTTCATTCCAGGAACTGGCGATGCCGATCTGCGGCTTGGCGAAGTCGTCATCTCCCATTCCAACTGCACGGAACATGCCGCGCGCAGGCGCCGCATGGATACCGTCGGTTACAACTCGGCTGCGGGGTTTGATGTCAGGGGTGTTCTCCATGCTCATACCGGAAATCCTATTCCCATGCCGCTCCCCCCGGCGCATCCGCGGGCCCCGTGCCGCAGGTTGTTACGCCCGGGTTACGCAACGCAGACGGGAAAGGCTGGCCGACTGAGGGGCCGTGGCCTTCCTCGGATGGGAGTGCCTGTCCATAGACTGGGGAGTATGACACCGGAACCAGGCTCCCCCGAAGGTCAGTCCAGCGAAGCCCTGAAGGCCCTGCTGCGCAGGGTCTTCGACTCACAGATCCCAAACTACGGTGACTACAACCTGGTCTGCGCCACCCCCGTCCCCGGTTCTGCCGCCTACTACGTGGTGGGGTACCGGTGGCGGCCGCCGGAGCTGGTCTTCGCACCGTTCGCCCCGGACTCCTTCGAGGCCCTCGAACCGCCGACGGCGATTAACACGACCAACCTTTCGCACACCGACGAAGTTTCCCCGGGCAGCTATGAGGTGGGGACCACCACCGGCCGGATCTTCCGCTTCGGCGTCGAGCCGAAGGCGGAGTTCCCTGCGGGCGACGGCGAACCACACCGCCTGCTGCGCCAGGACGAAGACCACGAGGACTTCAACTCGTTCCTGGACACGTTCCTGGAACTGGCCTAGCCGGACCGGATCAGGCCCAGGGGCCCCGCGCAACGAGGTTGAGCGGTTCCCGCCCTTCGGCCAGGTTGCGGACCTGCCGGCGCAGAAACGCCTGGATCCGCGGGGTAAAGGCCTCCGAGTTCCCGCCCACATGCGGGGTCAGCAGAGCGTTCGGTGCTTTCCAGAGCGGATGGTCCGCGGGCAGCGGCTCCGGTTCGACGACGTCGAGGGCCGCCTTCAGACGCCCCGAAACCACTTCCTCCGTCAAGGCATCGGTGTCGATGACCGCCCCGCGGGCCACGTTCACCACCAGGGCGCCGTCCGGCATTGCCGCGAGCACCGCCTTGTCGACCAGGTGCCGGGTCTGCTCGTTCAGCGGAGTGATCAGCACCAGCACGTCAGCGGAGGCCGCAAGCTGCACCAGTTCATCCGTGCCGTGGATGTGCCCGGCGTCGTCATCCCGCGCCCGGCTTCCCACCCTGGTGAGCTCCACTTCAAACGGTGCCAGCCGCGCGGCGATCTCCTGTCCAATGCCGCCCACGCCAACCAGCAGGACCCGGCGGTCGGCCAGGCCCGGATAGCGCTGGGGATTCCAATGGGCATCCTGCTGGTCACGGACCGCCGCATCAATGCCCCGGAGCGAGGCGAGCATCAGGCCCACTGCCAGTTCTGCCGTCGCGGCGGCGTGCACACCGGCAGCGCTGGCGACCGCAGTGCCTGCGCCCACCAGTTCCGGGAGCCCATCGTGGCCGGTGGTCTGCGCCTGCAGGAGTAAAAGGTTCGGCACGCGGGCCACACCGTCGCGCCAGTCGGACGCAGACGCGTAAGGCGTGACGACGGCGTCGATCTCCTGGTAGTCCAGCCCGCGTGGCTCGCCCACCAGGTCCCAGACCCCCGCCCTGATCCCTGCCGGGAGCGGAAGGAGTGCGTCGAGGAGTTCGTCGGTGGGCACCGTGATGGTTCGGACTGCGCGTGATTCTGGTGACATGCAACAAAAGCCTAGCGCGCAAAAAAACGCCCCGGTCCCATGACCGGGGCGTTCTGTATGTGTGCGCGAGGAGGGACTTGAACCCACACGTCCGAAGACACTGGAACCTAAATCCAGCGCGTCTACCAATTCCGCCACTCGCGCGCGGCCTGCACCGGTTACCCGGGCAAAAGCCAGCCTTTAGTGTACCCGAGGTTTAGTCGAGACCGAGATCACGGCGGAGCTTGGCAACATGACCGGTGGCCCGCACGTTGTACTGGGCAAGGGAAATCCTGCCTTCCGGATCCACCACAACGGTGGACCGGATCAGGCCCTCGTAAACCTTGCCGTAGTTCTTCTTTTCGCCCCAGGCGCCGTAGAGCTCGGCCACGGCGTGGTCCGGATCCGACAGCAGCGGGAAGGTGAGGGCTTCATCCGCAGCGAATTTGGCCAGCTTTTCCGTCTTGTCCGGGGAAATCCCCAGCACGGCATACCCGGCGGAGGCCAGCGAGTTCAGGTTGTCGCGGAAGTCGCAGGCTTCCTTGGTGCAACCCGGGGTTGCGGCCGCAGGGTAGAAGTAAACAATGACGCTGCGCCCACGAAGGTCCGCGAGCGATACGACGGAGGAATCCGACGCCGTCAGGGTGAAATCCGGTGCGGTGTCACCAACGGTTAGTCTTGGCATTAAACAGGTGCTCCTTCGGTATCGATTGCGCATCGGCTGTGTCACAGGACGACAGCAGGCTTTCGGATGGCTATCCTAGACAGTGGATTTGAGGCTATCCGATTGGCCGCGGAAATCCGTACTCGAAAGGAAGAGTTCAGTTTTATGCCCGATATGGAGCATTGGCCCACCGGTCGCCTTTTATCAACAGCCGCGCGATTGGTGGAGCATGCCTGGAACGAGCGCCTTGTCCGGATAGGCGTGACCCACGCAGGCGTCATCGCCCTTGGCGTCCTGGATTCCCAGGGCCCCATGACCCAGGCGCACCTCGCCCAGCTGGTCCGCGTTCAGGCCCAGACCATGGGCAAAACGCTCGCCAGGCTGGAAGCGCACGGACACGTCACCCGCGTCCGAAACGACCTGGACAAGCGCAGCCACATGGTTTCAATCACCCCGGCGGGCCTTGAAGCCCTGCACGAGGCACACGACATTGAGCGCACCCTGCTCGACGGCGAAGAACTGCTGTCCGAAGACCTGCGCAGCCAGCTGCGCAAGGTTATCCGCGAACTCGGCAACCCCCGCTGGCATATGGCCGTCGACGTTCCCGGACTCCCCGTCCCGCTTGAGACTCCTCTCGAAGCGGCACCGGACACCTCGGCACAACAGACCGCCTAGCCGGGCACTGCCGGCCGTAGCGGGGACCACCCGACACCCAAGCCTTTTGCGTGCACGCTCCGCCAGGAGCGTGCACGTTGCTGTTTAACCGGCCGGGTGTATTGGAGCCTGCCTTATGACGGGCACGCCGACTCAGCCCGGCCCGCCGACCCAACGCGGGAAACCTCGCAGCACGCATCCTGGGAAATCTGCTGCGGGCTGCCGCTAGGGGTGCCCCTCCTGGACACAGGTGCCGGAAAGCAAAAAAATCCCTGTCGGAAGGCAGTGCCTTCCGACAGGGATTTACTGTGCACCCCCCGGGACTTGAACCCGGAACCCATTGATTAAGAGTCAATTGCTCTGCCAATTGAGCTAGAGGTGCTTGGCGGTGTGATGCGGTGGCGGCGGTTCCCCGCCGACGGTTCTCCCGGGCCGGTTTCCCGGTCCGCGGCGATCCGCAACGACAAGTTACTCTACCAGCTTTTCAGCCGGGGCCGAACCAACGTCCGTGTGCGGAACCTGGCTGCCGGCCACCGGAACGAAGAACCCCGCCCCACCTGGCTTTACAGCCGGATGACGCGGGGTATCTGCGCTGTGCACCCCCCGGGACTTGAACCCGGAACCCATTGATTAAGAGTCAATTGCTCTGCCAATTGAGCTAGAGGTGCTGGCAGTTTTGGGGGTTGGAACTGCCGGAAATTTCCGCAGTTTTTCCTCCGCAACGACATGAAACTCTACCAGTAGTTTTTCGCAAAAGCGAAATCAGGGGGATTTTGAGAGCTGTTTCACACGTCTGGCCGCCCGCGGACCGCAGAGGTTATGGCCGGGCGCCGAAGCATCCTGCGCAGTGCTGCCGCGGCCGCCACTGCCGCCAGCCCCGCAATGGCGCCGGCGGCAAGCACGGCGAGCGCCTGGCCGCTTCCGGCCGGATGTGCTGCAGACGGAGAGGAACTCATTCTTCCGAAGCTACGGCCGTGGATGGCCGGTGTCCACCGCTTCCACACCAAGTCAGCCAGGAGCTGCCGCCCCGGCTTAACCGAATTGTGACCGCGCCGAACCCACTTAGCGTCCCAAACCACCTGCCCGGTGCCATTAGGCTCTCTGTCATTGCACCTGTGTTCCACATCACATCCCGTCCGCCGGCCAGTCCGCCGTCCGGATTCACCGCCCCAGAGGAGATAACAATGACCCTTGCTGGCAGATTCACTCCCAGCCGGCGCTCCCGGAGACGCGCAGCCGCGCTGACCGCCGGGCTGGCCATGAGCGCACTGGTGCTCTCCGGCTGCGCCCAAAGCAACCGCGAGGCCGGCGACGACGCCACGAGCGCTTCGGAAGTTGACGGAACGTTTGTATTCGCTGCTTCATCCGACCCCAAGACCCTGGACCCGGCCTTCGCCTCAGACGGCGAATCCTTCCGCGTCAGCCGCCAGGTCTTTGAAGGCCTGGTTGGCGTGAAACCGGGAACAGCAGACCCGGCACCACTGCTGGCCAAGTCCTGGGAAACCTCGGAGGACGCTCTGACTTACACGTTCGCGCTCGAAGAGGGCGTCACGTTCCACGACGGCACCCCGTTCAACGGCGAGGCCGTCTGCAGCAACTTCGACCGCTGGTACAACTTCGCCGGTATCCAGCAGGCCGAAAGCCAGGCCTACTACTACAGCAAACTCTTCAAGGGTTTCGCCGATACCCCGGAGACCGCCACCTACGAGTCCTGTGAAGCGACAGCCGACAACGAAGCCGTCATTACGCTGGCCAAGCCGTTTGCCGGTTTCATTGCCGCGCTTTCCCTGCCCGCGTTCTCCATGCAGAGCCCGTCCGCGATGGAAGAGTTCGCAGCGGATGACGCTTCCGGTACCGCGGAGGCACCCGAGCTGACCTCCTACGCGAAGGAGCACCCCACCGGTACCGGTCCGTTCAAGTTCGACGGCTGGGAGGTCGGCAACCAGATCACCCTCTCCGCGTATGACGACTACTGGGGCGAGCAGGGACAGGTCACCGACATCATCTTCCGTGTCATCGATGACCCGAACTCCCGGCGCCAGTCCCTGGAGTCCGGCTCGATTGACGGTTACGACCTGGTGGCCCCGGCCGATACCCAGGCCCTGGCCGACGCCGGCTTCAAGGTCATCCCGCGTGATCCGTTCACGATCCTGTACCTGGGCATGAACCAGAAGGTCGAACAGCTGGCCGACCCGCTGGTCCGCCAGGCGATCGCCCACGCGATTGACAAGCAGGCGCTGGTGGACCAGACCCTGCCCAAGGGCACCAAGGTCGCCTCGCAGTTCATCCCTGACGTGGTCAACGGCTACAACGAGGACGTCACCACGTACGAGTACGACCCGGAGAAGGCCAAGGCACTTCTGGCCGAAGCCGGCTACCCGGACGGATTCACGGTGGACTTCAACTACCCGACCGGTGTCTCCCGCCCGTACATGCCGACGCCGGAGCAGGTGTTCTCGAACATCTCCGCGCAGTTGGCGGACGTGGGCATCAAGGTCAACCCGCAGCCGAGCAAGTGGTCACCGGACTACCTTGACCGGGTGCAGGCCACCGAAGACCACGGCATCCACCTGCTCGGCTGGACCGGCGACTACAACGACACGGACAACTTCGTGGGCGTCTTCTTCGGCGCGGAGAAGCCGGAATTCGGCTTCAACAATCCGGACATCTTCAACGAGCTCGAGGCCGCCCGCCAGGTCAGCAGCCTGGAGGAGCAGACCCCGATGTACGAGAAGATCAACGACGACATCGCCAAGTTCATGCCGGCCGTCCCGCTGGCCCATCCGGCGCCGTCGCTGGCGTTCTCCGATCGTGTGGATTCCTACCCCGCGAGCCCGGTCAACGACGAAGTGTTCAACCAGATCAAACTCAACAAGTAGCGGCGACCCGGGCCGGGACCCAGCGTGCTGGGTCCCGGCCCGTTCTGTCCTCGACTTTTCCCCAGCCCGGGAACCGGCTGAGAAAGGACACTCGTGCTGCAAGTAATAGGCAAACGCCTGCTAATGCTGATCCCGACCCTGATCGGCTTGTCCATCCTTTTGTTTGTCTGGGTCCGCAACCTTCCGGGCGGCCCCGCCACTGCCCTCCTTGGCGAAAAGGCCACGCCTGAGGCGATTGCCCGAATCAACGAGGCCTATGGCTTCGACCGTCCCCTGCTTGAGCAGTACTTCACCTACGTCGGCAAACTCATCCGGGGCGACTTCGGTGTATCCACGGTCACGGGACGCCCTGTGCTGGAGGAGTTCGCCACCCGGTTCCCGGCGACCCTGGAGCTGGCGGCCGTCGCCCTCATTTTTGCCATCGGCATCGGTATTCCCCTGGGCTACCTCGCTGCCCGCCACTACGGCAGGTTCTGGGACCACTCATCAGTGGTCCTCTCCCTGATCGGCATTACCGTTCCGGTGTTCTTCCTGGCCTTCATCCTGAAGTGGATGCTTGCCATCCAGGTGCCGATCTTCCCGACCGACGGACGGCAGGACCCGCGCATTAACGCAACGCATGTCACGGACTTCTATGTTTTGGACGGGATACTGACCAGGGAGTGGGACGCGTCCTGGGACGCCTTGATGCACCTGGTCCTCCCCGGCATCGCCCTGGGTACCATTCCGCTGGCGATCATCGTGCGGATTACCCGTGCCTCGGTCCTCGAAGTGCAGGGAGCGGACTACGTCCGGACGGCCCGGGCCAAGGGCCTGATGGAGAAGACCATCCGGAACCGGTTTGTGCTTCGCAATGCGATGCTCCCGGTGACCACTACCATCGGCCTGCAGACAGGGCTGCTGATCTCCGGGGCGGTGCTGACGGAAACGGTCTTCGCCTTCAGCGGCGTCGGCAGGTTCCTCCGGGATGCCATCTTCAACCTGGACTACCCCGTGCTGCAGGGGTTCATCGTCTTCATCGCCGTGGCCTACTCACTCATCAACCTCCTGGTTGATGTGTCCTACGGCTTCATCGATCCGAGGGTGAGGGTGCAATGAGTACAGTTCTTCCACCTCCAGCCGGCGGAGCGCTCCGGCCCGAAGAGCCGACAGCTCCCGAGATCCGCGGGAGCGGAATGTGGCGGGACGCGTTCCGCAGGCTGCGGCGCAACCCTGCGGCTGTCGCCGGAGCCGTGATCGTCGGCCTGTTCGTCCTGGTCGCCATCTTCGCACCCTTCCTTGCCCCCTACGGCGGCGAGGACCTGCCTGGACGCACCGAGATCACCCCGACGTCGATTCCCGGCCCAGGTGACATCGAGGGCTATCCCCTGGGCCTGGACCGGTTCGGCGGGGATGTGCTGTCCAAGCTCATCTGGGGCGCCCGCGCCTCCCTGCTCATCGGCGTCGTCTCCACCGCCCTCGGCCTCGTAGGCGGGATGCTGCTGGGCGTCATCGCCGGCGGACTCGGCGGCTGGGTGGACAACGTCATCATGCGTTTTGTAGACATCCTGCTCTCCGTGCCCAACCTGCTGCTCGCGGTAAGCATCGCGGCCGTCCTGGGACAGGTGCCGTCAGCCGTGATGATCGCCATCGGCGTCTCGCAGGTGCCGATTTTTGCCCGGCTCCTGCGCTCCTCGATGATTAGCCAGCGCGGGGCCGACTATGTGCTCTCGGCCCAGGCACTGGGACTGAGCCGGCGGACCATCACCATGAGCCATCTGCTGCCCAACAGTGTTGGTCCGGTGATTGTGCAGGCAACCCTGACATTGGCCACGGCCGTGATCGACGCCGCAGCCCTCTCCTTCCTGGGGCTCGGCGGCGGACGCCCGGAAACAGCGGAATGGGGCAGGATGCTCACCTACGCGCAGAACGAACTGGCCGTGGCGCCGCAGCTGGCGTTCCTGCCGGGTATCTGCATCGCCGTCACTGCGCTGGGCTTCACCCTGCTGGGCGAATCGCTGCGCGAAGCGCTCGACCCGAAGACCAGGCGCAAATAGCCCCTCCGGCAGCTGCCGAGGCAGCCGCAGGTCCGGGCAGGCAAAGGCAGGGCCCGCTCCCCTCGGGGAGCGGGCCCTGCCTTTGTGGTTCTGCCTTTGTTGGCCTGACCCGGGCCGCTGCCGGTGGCCGGCTACGAAGCGAGTTCACCTTCGATGTTCAGTTCATTGCCCGGAATCGAGGCCAGGAGCTTACGGGTGTACGGGTGCCGCGGATTCTGGAAGACCTCTTCCGAAGAAGCTGCCTCAACCAGTTCGCCATCCTTCATCACGCAGACGTAGTCCGAGATCAGGCGGACCACAGCGAGGTCATGGGAGATAAACAGGTAGCTCAGGCCGAGGTCCCGCTGCAGGTCGCCCAGCAGTTTGAGGATCTGCGCCTGGACCAGCACGTCCAGGGCGGAGACCGGTTCATCGCAGACGATCAGTTCCGGGTTCAGCGCCAAGGCGCGGGCGATGGCCACCCGCTGGCGCTGGCCGCCGGACAGTTCAGCGGGATACCGCCCCAGCATCGAAGGCGGCAGCGCGACCTGCTCCATCAGTTCGCGGACCCGCGCGGCCCGTTCCCGCCGGTCTCCCCGCTTGTACGTCTTAAGCGGTTCCTCCAGGATCCGCTCAATGGTGTACATCGGATCCAGGGACGAATACGGATCCTGGAAGATTGGCTGGACCCGCTGGCGGAAGCTGCGCAGCGCTCCCTTTTCCAGCGACGCGATATCAACGCCGTCGAAGGTCATGGTGCCGCTGGTCGGCGGAATCAGCTTCAGCAGCATCCTGGCTGTTGTCGTTTTACCCGAACCGGACTCCCCCACAATGGCCACGGTCCGGCCGCGCGGAATCTCGAGACTGACATTACGGACCGCGTGGAAGTCTTCGGCGCGCCCGCGGATCCGGTAGACCTTGGACAGATCCCGGATCTCCACGATGTTCTCCGGCACCGGCTCCGCGTCCGTTGCCGTCTTCGTGGTCCCGGCATCCAGCGTGTCGACAGCACTGGTGGAGGCACCGGCGTCCAGCAGCGTTTCGGCGGCGTGCAGGCGCTGCGCGGCGGGGGCAGCCAGCGCACCCGGTGTGAGCCGGACCGCCGCCACGCTGGGCGCTGCCCGGACCAAAGACTGGGTGTAGGGGTGCTGCGGGTCCTCCAGCAGCTGCCGGGCCGGGCCGGTTTCCACGACTTCGCCGCGGTGCATAACAACGAGGTCGGAGGCACGTTCGGCGGCCAGGCCCAGATCGTGGGTGATCAGCAGGACCGAGGTACCCAGCTCATCAGTCATTCGCCCGATCTGGTCCAGAATGGTCCGCTGCACCGTAACGTCCAGGGCGCTTGTGGGTTCATCCGCGATCAGCAGCCGGGGCCGGCAGGCCAGGCCGATCGCAATAAGTGCGCGCTGGCGCATACCGCCGGAGAATTCGTGCGGATACTGTTTGGCCCGCTCAGCAGCGTCCGGCAGCCCAGCGGCACTGAGTACCTCCACGACCTTCCGGTCTACGTCTTTGGCAGTGGCCATGCCGTGCACCAGGAGCGTCTCTGCCACCTGGGTACCGATTTTCGTCACTGGATTCAGGTTCGACATCGGGTCCTGCGGCACCAACCCGATCGACCGGCCGCGGATGGCCCGCATCTTGGACTCAGGCAAGCCGACGAGTTCCTGTCCGTCAAATCGGATACTGCCGCCGGAGACCTTGCCGTTGCCCGGCAGCAGCCCGATCACTGCCATGGCCGTGGTGGACTTTCCTGATCCGGATTCGCCCACGATCGCCAGGGTCTTGCCGGCGTTCAGGCTGAACCCGGCCTTGCGGACCGCCTGCACCCGGCCTTCCATCGTTTGGAAGCCGACAGCGAGATCAGTCACTTCGAGCAGCGGAGATTCAAGGCTGGTTTCGGTCATTTCCATATCCTGCCTTATCAAAGTGCACTTGTGAGCTAACTCTCACCCGCCTTTACCGCTTTTTAATCATTTAGACTTAGAAATTCACCCAGCCAGGCAGGGATGCTGCGTCCCGGAGGAGAACCCAACAGCTGTGACCCAATCCGCCACACGGCGCTCCGTGATCAAGGCCGGAGCCATAGCCGCAGCCCTCGCCCTCGCCGGCTGCACCCCTGCCCGCCCCGATGAAGAGTCCCCCAGCGCCTCTCCGTCAACGTCCAGCGATCCGTCGGCGTCGTTCGCCTTTGCGACCGCTGCCCGCCCGGCCGGGCTGGACCCATTCCTCGTGGTGGACACGGAGTCCCACCGGGTCACCCGCCAGGTCCTTGAGACCCTGGTCAGCGTCGACCCCGTGACCTCGGCACCGGTGCCGCTGCTCGCGGAGGCCTGGTCCGAGTCCGAGGACGGACGCATCTACGACTTCACGCTCCGCCGCGGCGTAACCTTCCACGACGGTGAACCGTTTAACGCGGACGCCGTCTGCGCCAACTTCACGCGCTGGTACAACCTCCCGGCCGAGGCCCGCGGCAACGAGGTCCTGACGTTCCGCTCCGTCTTCAAGGGGTTCGCCGATACCCCTGACCTCTCCGCGTACAAGTCCTGCACCCCGGTTGACGAATACACCGTCAGGCTGGAACTCACGACCAGGCTCCCGGGGTTGATTCCGGCGCTGGCTTCCCCTGAGTTCGGGATCTCCTCACCGCGGGCACTGGCTGAAGGCCGCGCCGACACGCTCTCCGAGGACCGCGGCGGGAACCGAATCTCCGCTTATGCCCAGCACCCGGTGGGAACGGGGCCGTTTGCCTTCACGAGCTGGATCGACGACGAAGTGCAACTGACCTCCAACCCGGATTACTGGGGTACCCGCGGCCAGATCCGCGACCTGGCCTTCCGGACGATCACCAGCCCCGAGAGCAGACTGCGCGCGCTGAAGAACGGAGAGGTGGACGGCTACGACCTCGTGACTGTCTCCGATGTGGGAGACCTGGCGCGGTCCGGGATGCAGATCCTGCAGCGCGATCCCTATTCCGTCCTCTACCTCGGCATCAACCAGAACTTCCCCGGCCTGGACGACCTGAAGATGCGTCAGGCCATTGCCCATGCGGTGGATAAGCCGGCCCTGCTTGAGGGCCTGTTCCTCAGCGGAACGAAGTCCGCCAACCAGTTCCTTCCGGAAAAGCTTGGGCTCCGCTCGGACAACGTGACCAATTACGGCCACAACCTTGAGCAGGCCAAGGAACTCCTGGCCGAAGCCGGTTACGCCGGTGAGGAGCTGCCCTTCTACTACCCCCGCCGGGTTACCCGTGCCTACCTGCCCAATCCGGAGAAGGTCTATGCCGAACTGAGCCGCCAGCTCACGGCCGCGGGGCTGAACATCCGGCCGGTTCCGATCGAGTGGTCAGACGGGTATCTGGAGCAGATCTCGCAGAAGGGGGACCGTGCCCTGCACCTCTCCGGGCTCAGCGGCACCTACATGGACGCGGATAACTTCGTGGGGACTCTGTTCGGAAGCTACAGCGAGGAATTCGGCTACGACGACCCGCAGCTGTTCACCAAGATCGACCGCGCCCGCACGCTTCCCGCGGATGAGGACCGGGCCGAGGCCTACCGTTCGATCTCGGACCGCATCTCCACGCGGGTCCCTGCCGTTCCGCTGGCCTACCCCCTCTCGGCGCTAACGGTGTCATCGCGGGTGGCGCAGTATCCCACCTCGCCTGTGCTCAACGAAGTCTTTAACTACATCCGCCTCAACAACTAGCGTGGTGGAAGCCGGGGATCACCCGCCCGGTGTTTTTCCCGGCCGGGAAATTTTAGTAAGGGCGCCTGTGGGGATACGCTTCTTAGGCTAGCGTCCACGCGACTGGAGATATGAAGTTGACTGCTGATAGCCCGGCGGAGAAGTCCGCAACCCGAACTGATGTACTGCTGATCGGCGGCGGCGTCATGAGCGCGACCCTCGGGGCGTTCCTGAAGCAGCTGGCACCCGATTGGGACATTTCGCTCTTCGAGCGCATGGACCGTGCCGGTACCGAAAGTTCCGACCCGTGGAACAACGCCGGCACCGGCCACGCCGCGTTGTGCGAACTGAACTACAGCCCCGCCGGCCCTGACGGCCGGGTTGATCCGGCCAAGGCGATCGGCATCAACGAGCAGTTCCAGGTCTCCCGCCAGTTCTGGTCCCACATGGTGGGCCAGGGACTGATCTCCGGGAACTTCATCAACCCGCTGCCCCACATGAGCTTTGTCTGGGGCGACGCGCACTCCGAATATCTGCGCCGGCGCCACGAATCGCTCAGCGCCCAGCCGCTGTTCAAGACCATGGAGTTCAGCGAAGACCACGCCAAGATCGCTGAATGGGCTCCGCTGATCATGCAGGGCCGGGACTCCGGCCAGCGGGTCGCAGCCTCCCGCGTCGCCGGCGGTACCGACGTCGACTTCGGTGCACTGACCCGGGAACTGGTGAACTACCTCGGAGCCAACGGCGCCGATCTGAACTTCGGCCACGAAGTCACCAACGTTTCGCGCGCCTCCAACGGCGGCTGGGACGTTACGGTCCGCAACCGCGCCACCAAGGCCACCCGCACGGTCTCCGCCCGCTTCGTATTCATCGGCGGCGGCGGCGGCGCACTGCACCTGCTGCAGCGCTCGGGCATTCCGGAAGGAAAGGGCTTCGGCGGGTTCCCCGTATCCGGCCAGTTCCTGCGTTCCACCGACGAAACGATCATTGCGCAGCACAACGCAAAGGTCTATGGCCAGGCCTCCGTCGGCGCTCCCCCGATGTCCGTTCCCCACCTGGACACCCGCTTCGTGGACGGCAAAAAGTCGCTGCTCTTTGGCCCGTACGGCGGTTTCTCCCCCAAGTTCCTCAAGGGTGGTTCCTTCCTGGATCTGCCGCTGTCCGTGCGCCCGCACAACCTGGTGCCCATGCTGGCGGTCGCCAAGGACAACATGTCCCTGGTGAAGTACCTCGTGACCGAGGTGCTGAAGTCCCGCGAAGGCAAAACAAAGGCTCTGCGCGAGTTCTACCCGCAGGCCACCACCGAGGGCTGGGACCTGATCACCGCCGGCCAGCGCGTCCAGGTCATCAAGAAGGATCCGAAGAGCGGCGGCGTGCTGCAGTTCGGCACCGAACTCATCACTTCGGCTGACGGCTCCATCGGTGCGCTGCTTGGCGCCTCCCCCGGAGCTTCCACGGCTACCCCGATCATGATCAACCTGATGAAGCGTGCCTTCCCCGGCGAGTTCGCCGGCTGGGAGCCGAAGATCAAGGAAATGATCCCGGGCTACGGCGTCAAGCTGAACGAGAACGAATCGCTCGCTGACGAGATCGAAGCCGAAACCAACCGCGTCCTGAACCTGGGTTAGCCACGCCCTGAAGGATTGACGTGCCCCCACCAAGCGGTCCGGGGCACGTTTCGTTAACGCGGCCTGCCCCTGGGCGGAGGCCGCCTGCGGCGCACGTATGATGAGTTCGTCCACGTCACAAAGGCAGGTTCATGGATCGTCTGGCCAAGCTCTCCCTCGCCAACCGGGCCCTCATTGCGCTCATCACAGTTTTTGTGGCGGTCTTCGGCGTTATTTCGCTGAATTCGCTGAAACAGGAACTTATCCCCGCACTGGAGTTTCCCCAGATCAGCGTGATTACCGCGCTGCCCGGCGCCTCCCCCGAAGTCGTGGACAAGCAGGTGAGCGAACCGCTGGAGGCTGCCCTCACCGCCGTCGAAGGCCTGGAGTCTTCCTCCGCGACCTCCCGGACCTCGATATCCGCGATCACCCTGACCTTCGCGTACGGCACGGACCTGGACCGGGCCCGAGGCCAGGTGGACCGCGCCATTTCCAATGCCCGGCAGTCCCTGCCGGAGGACACCAACCCGCAGTCCCTCGCCGGAAGCATCAGCGACTTCCCGATCGTTTACCTGGCTGTCTCCAGTGACCAGCCGCTGAGCGAACTCAGCGCCGACCTGGAGCGGCTGACGGTGCCGCGGCTTCAGAAGGTCGAAGGGGTCCGCACTGCCGAAGTCACCGGCGGCTCCGAACGCCACGTCGCCATCCTGCCCGACGACGCCGCGCTGGCAGCGCTGGGCATCTCACCCGCGGCTATTTCCGCCGCCCTGGAAAACAGTGGGGCATTGATCCCGGCCGGAACGGTCCAGGAGGACAGCCGCACGCTCTCGATCCAAGTGGGAAGCCCGCTGGATTCCCTCGAGAAGATCTCCGCGCTGCCGCTGGAAGCGGAAGGTGCGGAGCCGGGTGCCGCGCCGCCGACCATCGGCGACGTCGCGGTCGTGGAAATCACTGACGACGAACAGACCTCGATCACCCGCACGAACGGCGAGGCCACACTCGCCATCTCGATCACGAAGACTCCTGCCGGCGATACGGTGGGCATCTCGCATGAAGTGATGGATCTGCTGCCCTCGCTCCAGGAGGAGCTGGGCAACGGGGCGAAGTTCACCGTGATCTTCGACCAGGCGCCCTTCATCGAGAAGTCCATTTCCGATCTCACCACCGAAGGCCTGCTGGGCCTTGGCTTTGCCGTGCTGGTGATCCTGGTCTTCCTGCTCTCCGTGCGGTCCACCCTGGTCACCGCCGTCTCCATTCCGCTCTCGCTGCTGGTCACCTTCATTGGCCTGCTGGCCTTCGGCTACTCGCTGAACATCCTGACCCTCGGCGCGCTGACCATCGCCATCGGCCGCGTGGTCGATGACTCGATCGTGGTGATCGAAAACATCAAGCGGCACCTGGGCTACGGCGAGGAAAAACGCACGGCCATCCTCACCGCCATCCGCGAAGTCGCCGGAGCCGTGACGGCCTCAACGCTGACCACGGTGGCTGTCTTCGCTCCGATCGCCCTCGTCGGGGGCCTGGCCGGGGAGCTCTTCCGCCCCTTTGCCATCACGACGTCGCTGGCGCTGCTGGCGTCACTGCTGGTGTCGCTGACGATTGTCCCGGTGCTGGCCTACTGGTTCCTGAAGTCCCCCAAACCGGTCAGCGATCCGGCAGCGTACCGCGCGGACGCCGAAAAGCGCGAGCAGTCCTCCTTCCTGCAGCGCGGCTACCTGCCGATCCTGCGCGGCACCCAGCGCCATCCGGTTTACACCTTGCTGGCCGGCGCCCTGGTCCTGGCCGGAACCGTGGCGATGACGCCCCTGCTGCAGACCAACCTGCTCGGCGACACCGGCCAGAACACCTTCAGTGTCCGGCAGGAACTCCCGCCGGGCAGCTCACTGGAGACCACTTCCGAGGCCGCCGCCGCGGTGGAGGACCTCCTGGCCAACACCGACGGCGTGAAGGATGTCCAGGTCACGATGGGCACCTCAACGTCGGGGATCGCCGCGTTCAGCGCCGGCGGCGCTTCGGTTGCGAACTTCACCGTGATCACGGATCAGGGTGTGGACCAGGTTGCCCTCCGGGAAACCGTCCGCCAGGAGCTCGAGGATCTTGGCGACGAGGCCGGCACCGTGTCCTTGGGCACCCAGGGCGGCGGCTTCGGCACCTCCAATACAGTGGACATTGAGATTTCCGCGGGAGATCCAGCCGAGCTGGAGCCGGCGGCGGACGCCCTGGTCAACGCCATGTCCACACTTCCCGGCGTCGCCGAAGCCTCGGACAACCTGGCCGCGTCCGAGCCTGTGGTGCAGGTAACCATCGACCGGTCCAAGGCTGTGGCTGCGGGTCTGGACGAACAGCAGGTCGCGGGGATTCTCGCTTCCACCCTGAGCCCCCTGCCGGCTGGAACGGTGCGGCTGGGCACCGACGACTTCCCGGTCCTCATCGGTGAAGGCACGGAGGTTGCCACCACCGAACAGCTTGCCGGGATCATTATTCCGACGGCCACGGGACCGGTCCCGCTGAGCGAGCTAGCCATTGTGGAGGAAACCAGTGTCCCCACCACTGTCTCCTCCTCCGGAGGTGAACGGACCGCCGTCGTCTCGGTGACCCCTGCCGGTGACGATCTGGGCGGTGCGATTGCGCAGGTCCAGGCCGAGCTGGCCAACGTTGAGCTGCCGCCCACCGTCACCGCGACGCTGAGCGGGGCAGCCACCCAGCAGAACGAGTCCTTCACCCAGCTGGGCTGGGCACTGCTGGCGGCCATCGCGATTGTCTACGTGATCATGGTTGCCACATTCAAGTCCCTGGTGCAGCCGCTGATTTTGCTGGTTTCCATTCCCTTCGCGGCAACCGGCGCCATCCTGCTCCTGCTGATCGCCAACGTGCCGCTGGGCCTGCCGTCCCTGGTCGGCATGCTGATGCTGGTGGGCATCGTGGTCACCAACGCCATTGTGCTGATGGACCTGATCAACCAGTACCGCCGGCCCCGCGGCGGTGAACCGGGCATGAGGGTGCAGGAGGCGATCCTGCGCGGAGCACGGCAGCGGCTGCGCCCGATCCTGATGACGGCACTGGCGACCATCTTCGCGCTGACCCCGATGGCGCTTGGCGTTACCGGCGAGGGTGGTTTTATTTCCCGCCCGCTCGCGATCGTCGTCGTCGGCGGCCTGGTCACGTCCACCCTGCTCACGCTGGTGCTGGTCCCCGTGCTGTACCAGCTGGTCGAAGGTCCCCGGGAACGCCGCGCCCTGGCGAAGGAGGAATCGGACCGCAGGGCCGCGGAAGCCGCAGGCTGAGAGAGGGAATGAAATCAGGGACCGTCCTGTTGTAACCTGTCAGTAGATGCAAATGCATACACTCTCCGTCCCCGCTACCGGGACGAGGGAACAGCCAGGCAACAGGAGGCCACCATGCAGATCGGCGTATTCAGCGTCAGCGACATCACCCGGGACCCTGTCACGGGTCGGATGCCGACGGAAGGCGAGCGCATCCAGTCCGCCGTCGCCATTGCCAAGAAGGTCGAAGAGATCGGCATGGATGTCTACGCCACCGGCGAGCACCACAATCCGCCCTTCTATGCTTCCTCCCCCACCACACTGCTGGGCTACATCGCGGCGCAGACCGAACGCATCATCCTTTCGACGTCCACCACCCTGATCACCACCAACGATCCGGTAAAGATCGCCGAAGACTTCGCCATGCTGCAGCACCTCTCCGGCGGCCGCACCGACCTGGTCCTCGGCCGCGGCAACACCGCACCGGTCTACCCATGGTTCGGCAAGAACATCCAGGATTCCGTCGACCTGACCGTGGAGAACTACAACCTCCTGCGCCAGCTTTGGGACAACGAGACCGTGAACTGGGAGGGCAAGTTCCGCACTCCGCTGCGGAACTTCACCTCAACTCCGCGCCCGCTCGACGGCGTCGCCCCGTTCGTTTGGCACGGCGCGATCCGCACGCCGCAGGTCGCCGAGATCGCTGCCTACTTCGGCGACGGGTTCTTCGCTAACAACATCTTCTGGCCGAAGGAGCACTACATGCAGCTCATCGGACTCTACCGGGAGCGCTACGAACACTACGGCCACGGCTCCGCGGACCAGGCAATCGTTGGCCTCGGCGGACAGTTCTTTATGCGGAAGAACTCCCAGGACGCCGTCAACGAATTCCGCCCGTACTTCGACAACGCCCCGGTGTACGGCCACGGCCCCTCGATGGAGGACTTCACCGCACAGACCCCGTTGACTGTCGGAAGCCCCCAGGAAGTCATCGAGAAGACCCTCACCTTCCAGGAGTACTTCGGCGACTACCAGCGCCAGCTCTTCCTGGTTGATCATGCGGGCCTGCCGTTGAAGACCGTACTTGAGCAGTTGGACCTCTTCGGTGAATATGTACTGCCGGAGCTGCGGCGCGAGTTCGATTCACGCCGTCCGGCACATGTTCCTGACGGCCCAACCCACGCCGGCCGGGTCGCGGAACGCAACACCGGCGCCTCCGACACACATAGCGCTTCTTCTTCAGTAGGCTAATGAGATGAGTTCGGAGAACAGCGGGTCCACCCCGGTCAAACAAACAGCCGAAGCCTGGGAATCCCTCTTCCGGGCACAGGTCGGCGTAATGCGGCGGCTCCAGCGTGACCGGGAGTTCAAGGAACTGACCATGCGCGAGTACGACGTGCTGTTCAACCTCAGCCGTTGCCCGGGCGGGTGGACGCGGTTGAACGAGCTCAACGAGCACCTGCTGATCAGCCAGCCCAGCCTGAGCCGAATGATGGACCGGCTGGAGAGCAAGGGCCTGGTCCGCCGCCGGCCGGCCCAGAATGACCAGCGCGGTGTGGAGCTGTCCCTGACGGAGGAAGGCCAAGCGGTGCAGAAGCGCCTCGGCCGGATCCATGTCCGGGGTATCCATGACCTGCTCTCCCCCGCCCTGAGCCCCCAGGAACTGGCCGATTTGAAGGCCCTGACCGACAAGCTGCTCAGCAGCCTCAACGCGGACGGCAAACCCGGACCGGCATGACGCCGCCGCCGTTCTACCGTGGGGCTCCCATTTGGCGGGAGCTCCGCGGCCCCGGCCCGGCCACCTGGGCCCGTCTGTGGCGGGCCACTGCGACCTCACCGGTGTGAGGTATCTGGAGTAGATCCCTCGAGCCCGGAGGTCAGGGCAGCGTCCGCAAACGCCAGCCGCGGCACCAGCAGCAAGGCGGCAGCGGCTGCGAATGCCGTCACGGAGCAGACAGTCCACACTGTGAGGTAGCCGGACAGCGGTGCGGCGGTGGCTGCGCCGGTGACCCCGCCCAGTGTCTCCCCCGCCGCGCTCAACAGCGCGATGCCGAAGATCGCCGAGGCGAAGGAGCCGCCGATCGTTTTGGTCGTGTTCGTCAGCCCTGTCGCCATCCCGGTGCGGTTCAGCGGTGCCGCTGCCGCCGCAGCGGACGGCAGCGCAGCCACGAGCGCACCGGAGCCGAGGCCGGCGATCACCATGTTGGTCAGTGTCTGCGCCAGAGAATCGTGGAAGGGCAGGAACATCCCGTAGCCGATACCCACGACGGCGGCCGCGCCGCTGAGCGTGATCCGCGGGGTGGAGAGCCGGGCGGCCAGCGGGAACAGCAGCGCGCCGGTGAGCACCGCGAGGACGTAGGCGCCGATGATCAGTGACACGGAACCGGCTTCCAGTCCCAGTCCGTAGCCGTGCAGCTCACTGTCGGTCCGGGCGAAGGTGGACATGGGTGCCTGCGCCCCCAGCACCGAGATGCCGAACAGGCCTGCCGTGAGCTGGACCGGCCACATGGTCGGGGCACACAGCATCCGGATGTCGATCAGCGGCTCGGCCAGCCGCAGCTGGTAGCGGACGAACGGTACGAAGGCGGCCAGACCGGCCGCCAGGACCAGCCACACCCACCAGGTTCCCACGCCGTTGATGCGCAGGAAGGTCAGGCCCGAGGTGAGCAGCAGCAGCCCCATGGCCAGCAGTGCGAAACCCTTGATGTCGACCGCTCCGCCAGTCCTGACCGAAGACTCCGGGACCCCGAACCAGATGGCGAATATACACAGCGTTGCTGCCACCGCGGGGACCATCAGGGTCAGGCGCAGGTCGCCGTCGAACACCCCTATCAGGGCGCCTGCGGCGAGCGCACCGGCAATCACACCGAACTGCAGTCCACCCACCAGCAGCCCTGCGGCTTTGCGGGTCAGGGCGGCCCGGTTGGGAGAGGCCGCCACGCGGGCGAAAATGAGCGCCACCTCCAGCGGCAGCCAGACCACATAGAAGCCCTGCAGCGACCAGGCCGCCAGGAACGTCCAGAAATCGGGTGCGAACGCCACACCCCAGGACGCAGCGGCGGTGAGCGCCGTGGAGACGAGCAAGATCCGCTTGTGCCCGTACATATCCCCGAGCCGCGCCAGGATCGGCACGGCGAGGGCACTGAACATCAGCTGCGCCGCTTCGAACCAGTTGACGTCTCCGTCAGCGATACCCAATCCCCTGGCAATGTCCGTGAGGATCGGTGTGTAGTACCCCTGCAGGATGCCGCTGGTGATTTCCACCAGCACCAGGAAGAGGACAATCGGTCCGAGGGCGCGCATCAGGCCTCCGCCGTCAGGTGCTGCAGCAGCCGGCGATAGAACCGGATGCCCTCGCCGAAGGTCTTGATGGAGAGCTTCTCGTTGTCTGCGTGGATGGAGGCACGTGCTGCCTTGTCCATCCGGAAGGGCGCGAAGCGGTAGACGTTGCTGCAGATGGTGGTGAACCTTCGGGAGTCGGTGCCCGCCAGCATGATGTACGGGGCGGCGAGGGCATCCGGGAACACCTCGGCTATCACCGCCTCCAGCAGCGCAAACTGCGCGCTGTCGGTGGAGGACACGGGCGAGGGGCCGGTGCCGTTCACTACGCGCAGCGAAACGTTCCGGTCGCGGATGGTGTGTTCCATCCGCAGCAGGACAGACCCGATGCTCTCCCCCGGGGCGATCCGCACGTTGGCGGTGGCGGACGCCCGGGTGGCCAGGACATTCGAGGCCTTGGAACCCTGCAGCCGCGTCACGGCCACTGTGGTGCGGGTCAGCGCATTGGGTTCCCCGCCGAGGGCACCGAAGACGCGGGCCAGCGGCCGGCGGAGGGCGCCGGCACGGGCGAAGAGGAGGCGGGGCAGAAACGGCGCTCCGGCTGCCAGCCGGTGCAGCATTTCAACGGTGACGGGATGCAGGGCGGCCGGGAACGGCCGGTTGTCCAGGCGCACGACGGCGCGGGCCAGCCGGGCGGTGGCGCCCAGCCTGCTGGGGGTGGATGCGTGCCCGCCTGGGTCCTCCACGGACAGTTCCACATCCAGGATCCCCTTTTCGGAGACGCCGACGACGGCGACCGGCCGGTTCACGAAGGGAAACGCCTGGGCCGCAACGGCGCCGCCCTCGTCCAGCACCAGCCAGGGCGTTACCCCGCGCGCAGCCAGGGTTTCGGCAATCGCTGCCGCTGTATCCCCCGCGGTTTCCTCATTGTCGCCGAAGGAGAGGTAGACATCCCGGGAGGGGACGAACTGCTCCGCCAGCAGGGTTTCGACGGCTTCCAGGATGGCTGCGAGCTGGCCTTTGTCATCGAGCGTCCCCCGCCCGTGGATAAAACCATCCACGATCCTCCCGGCGAACGGCGGATGCTCCCACGCCGCCTCGTCCTCGACCGGAACGACGTCGTAATGCGCCATCAGCACCACCGGATCAGGCGGCGGGCTTGCCGGCTCTCCCCCGGACTGCCCTCCTCCGGCGGCCCAGCGGTACAGCAGTCCGCCGCCATTCACGCGCTCAAGCTCCAGCTCTGCGTGGACGCGCGGATAGAGCTCCGCCAGCAGCTCTGCGAACCGGGCGAACTCCCGCGCGTCGGCGCCTTCGGGGTCCGGGGAAGAGACGGTGCGGCAGCTGATTAACCGGGCCAGCCGGGAAGCCGCCGCTTCACCCGGTTTCCCGGGCAGGGGGTCGGTCGCAGGAACAGCACTCGTATACATGGGAGAAGTGTAAGCGCCGCCACACCCGGGCCCTGGTTACTCCGCGCGGGGTGCCGCGGTTCCGCGCCTGTCAGGCTCGCATCGGAAATCCCCGTGCCTTGTGCCGCAGCACAACCGCCCCGGGTACAAGGGCGAGGGAAGCAAGAAGTCCGAACAACATTGGCGGGCTGCCGACGCCGGCGAACCCGGTGTGCGCGAACACGCCCGCGAAGAGCACTGCCATAAAACCCAGGGAAGCAGCCATCAGGTTGGCCCACCGCGGCGGCCATCCGTCCGACGCCCCGCCGCGTTCCGCTGCTGAGAGCAGCTGCCAGGCTGCAAACAACGCCACCTCGAAACCGCCGATGGCAACCACGATTACCGTCACGTACGGGGCTGCAAGGTATGCCACTTCCGGGTAGTCAGCGGCGAAGCCGGCCGCGGCCCCCGGAACGAGCACCAGCTGAGCCAGCAGGGCTGCGAGGGCAAGCGCGGCGAGGACACAGCGGAGAGGTAGGGTTTCCTGCCTGGTCATACCGGCATCATCGACGTGCCTCGGGTATCTGTCAACCAGGCATCAGCCAGCTGAGCGGCGGCCCCTCAGGAGACAGCTGGAAGGGAAGCCCGCATAGCCGCAAGAAGTGCCTCGACCTGCCCCTGGTAGACGGCGAAGTTGTCCTTGAGCCGGAGATCGTCCCGGTGCTCCCACAAGTAGGGGAATTCCGCGGGATTAGTGGGCATATACTCCTGCGTCCAAAAGCTCCCCGGAGTGACGCCTGCTTCGTCCGCGGCGGCCAGCATCGCGGCGTTCCGCCCGCTCAGCGCAAGCACGAGGTTCGAGTACATCTGGTACTTAAAAACTGCTTCCTGTCCGCGCCAGCCTGCCTGGTGAATGGCTTCGAGGATGGCGTCAACCACTCGGATCTCGTTTGGGCCCAGGGTGACACGGTAAAAGGTGTGCATGGCGGCGGCGGAGTGCTGCTCGAACGCGCGCCAGGCCCGGTATGCCAAATCCCGCAGCGAATCCTGCCAGGAGTCTGACGGCTGGTAGCCGTCGATGGCAATCCGGATGAGCTCATCCGCCACGGCGGTCAAGATGTCGCCCCGGCTGGAGAAATGGCGGTAGACCGCCGTCGGTGAGGCCCCAAGTTCCTTGCCCAGCCGCGCGAACGTCAGTCCATTGACCTGCCCCCCGTCCAGGACCCGCAGTGCGGCCTCAACGATGACTTCCCGTGTGAGAGTCCCCCGGCTCAGTCTGGCGGGCGGTTTCCTCTGCGGCGCAGGCAACCGTTCGACCCCCTTCATCATGCGAGAACTCCTCCGGCCTTATCTGCCCCAAACCTACCAGCTGCCCTGAACGCGGCCCCGGGTCTTGGAACAACGTTTTAGTGAATGCTATTGACTAAGCCATTCACTTTTCACCATAGTACTCATATGACACAGATCACACCCCATCCGGCCGAGTCCGGACACCCTTCTGTCCCTGCACTGCTGCACCGTTTTCGGATCGTCGCCGAAGTCGCTCCGGACATCCTCATCGACGCAGCAGGCGGCGGCGAGCTTGATTTCATCCCGATTACCGGCGGGCCGGGATCCGGAGACATACGCGGGGAAATCATCCCCGGCGGTGGCGACTGGTGCCTGTTGAAGTCGCCGGGAAGCTACCGGGTCGAGGCCCGCTACGGGATCCGCACGGAGTCGGGTTCCTACATTGACGTCTACAACGTCGGCATCCTGACCCGTCCCCATGAGGGAGCCGACACTCCGGGGCGTACCCAGGAGTACTTCGTAACGACACCGGTCTTCCGGACTACAGACCCGACCCTCGCCTGGCTCACGCAGTCCGTATTCATCGGTCATGCCGCCGCCGGAAGCGGCGCGACCACCATCGATGTCTTCGAGGTCTTGGCTCCCGCGCTCTCTGTCTAGCCCGGTACAGCCAGCCAGCCGCTACCCGTTCACCACCACCAGCAAAGGACCACCATGAACCGTTCGCTGTATCCAGCCGGAGCCCTCATTGCAGCGGCCGGCCTCCTACTCACCGGCTGTACCACCGCCGGCCCCTCTCCGGCCGCCTCCGGTGCCGCTGACGGAGCAACGTCACAGCCTGCAGGCACCGTGCGGACCACCCTCGACCTGCCTGCGACGTTCGACCCGGTCCGGGGAGTGTCCCTCCCGGACTATCTGACCGCCCGGATGAGCTATGACACCCTGCTGCGGAAGGACGACGGCAATGAGCTGGTGGGAGGGCTGGCCGAGACCTGGGAAACCACCCCCAACGGCGCTGTGTTCACCCTCCGGGATGGCCCCACCTGCTCGGACGGCACACCCATCACCCCGGAGATCGTCAAAAATTCTCTCGAATACCTTGCCGCGCCCGAGACCGCCTCGGTGTCAGGGCCCCTGATCTTCGGCGTAGCAGCTCCTCCGGTCATTACCGCCGACGACGCCGCGGGGACCGTGAAGATCGAACTGGCCGAGCCGTGGCCGGACATGCTGCCCGGACTGGCCATGGCCGCGTCCGGAATTATCTGCCCGGCAGGCCTGGCAGATCCTGAGGCACTCGCCGCGGGAACCGCCGCGGGATCCGAGTCAGGGCCCTACCTCCTCTCCGGCAAGGAACACGGCGTGCGCTACACCTACTCCCTCCGCGAGGACTACGACTCCTGGCCGGACTACGCGGCCCCGCTGCCGGGGCAGTCTCCCGCAACCATTGTCTACAACGTCATTGCGGACAAAAACGCCACCGCCAACCAGCTCCTGGCCGGACAGCTGGACACAGGATTCGTGAACGCCAACAGCGTTCCGCGATTCGAGGGCAACGACAAGTTCACCGTAGCCAATGAGGCCTTTTCGGACTTCTTCGTCCTGTTCAACCAACGTGAGGGCAGCCCGTTCACCGATCCAGCCAAGCGACAGGCCGTCGCCCAGGTCCTCGACCGCGCAGCTTTCGAAAACATCACCTCAAACGGCATGGGCCAGGTGAGCACCCAGCTCGTAGCCAACGGGACGAAGTGCGCATCCCCGGAAGACTCTCCTGTGCTGGAGCTTGACCCGTCCGCTGCCAAGACGGTCCTCAACGGGGTCAAGATCCGCATGGTGGGTGCCCAGATCGTTGGGCCGCAGGGCTCGGGCAACGTCTACGTCCAGGAGCAGCTGCGGGCTGCCGGCGCGGACGTCACCCTGGACAACCTCGACGTCGGTGGTTGGATCGGCACGGTTTACGGTGAACCCACTGGCTGGGACCTCACCGTGTACGCCGACCTCAACTTCATGGGAACGATGTCCAACCCGATGAACTCGATGAGCGGCGCACCCATGGAAGACGGGGGCGGAAATATCGCGGCCATCAACAACCCGGAGGCCGAGGAGGCCCTCGCCGCGTACCGCGCGGGCGGAGATGAAGCAGCCCAGTGCGCCTCCCTGCAGCAGGCCATGGATTCTGTGATCACCAATGCCGATGCCATCCCCTTGTCCAACGATCCCCGGATCATGATCTCCTCGGATGGGTTCGCCGTCGTTTCGCTCGGCGGAACCCTGGACGATCAGCACTACCGGGTCCTCAAGTAACCAAAGGCTGTGGCGCCCGCCGGCGGGCGCCACAGCGTCTTTCACACCTAGGAGCACACCGATGGACCCTTTTGATTCCGCCACAAGCCTGGCTGCCGCGATCCGCAGCCGCACCCTCAGCCCCGTGGAGGTCGTCGACACTTACCTGGCGCGTATTGACGACGTCAATCCACTGATCAACGCCGTCGTCTGGCGCAACGACGAGGAGGTCCGCGCCGCCGCACGGAAGGCCGAACGCCAGGTCCTGGCCGGCGAGGAACTGGGTCCCTTCCACGGGGTACCGATTCCGATCAAGGACCTCTCCGACGTTGCCGGGCAGCCCAACACCCATTCCTCGCTCGCCATAGGCGACACTCCCCGGACCACCAGCAGCCTCAGCGTCCAAAAACTCCAGGAGGCAGGGTTCCTGCTGATGGGACGCACCAACTCCCCGGAACTCGGACCCCTGACAGTCGCGGAGAACGCCCGTCATGGAAATACCCGGAATCCGTGGAATCCGGACTACACGCCGGGGGGATCCAGCGGAGGAGCCGCCGCTGCCGTCGCCGCCGGCATGGCCCCAATCGCCCATGCGTCCGACGGCGGAGGATCCATCCGGGTCCCCTCCTCTGCATGCGGCCTGGTCGGCCTGAAACCCAGCCGAGGGCGGGTTCCCCAGGAAGTATCCGGCTGGGAGCACTCGACAGTTGAAGGAGCCATCACCCGCACGGTCGCGGACGCGGCGGGAATCCTTGATGCGATGAGCGCCCAGGACCGTCTTGCCTGGTACTCGGCACCCGCGCCCGCTCGGCCCTTTGCCTCCGAAGTCGGAGCCGATCCGGGACGGCTGCGAATCGGCATGCTGCTTCAGGCGCCGACCGGGCTGCCGGTCGATCCGGCCTGTGCAGAAGCTGCACACATGCTCGGCACCGCCCTGGAAGCCGCGGGGCACGAGGTGTTCGAAGCAGCACCTGTTCTCTTCTCCAGGGAGGCCATTGATGCCTTCCAGATCATCATCAGCGCCTCGGTCTGGGCAACCCCGTTCGACGACGCCTCAAAGGTCGACCCGTACATTTCCCACCGGATTGCACAGGCTGAGGGATTCCACGCCGGACTCTATGCAAGAGCCGCAGCCCTCCTCCAGCTTGAGTCCCGCCGGGTGGTGGCCCAATGGGGCAAGGACTACGACGTCCTTTTGACCCCGACGATGGCGACCACGACTCCGCGGGTGGGCGTAGTGCTGGATGAAGCGAACAACGATCCCAGCGGACCCAGGCTCACGGAGCTGCGCATGATCTCCTTCACCTCCTTCTGCAACATGGCCGGGCTACCCGCCGTCAGCCTTCCGGTCCACACGGACCGGAACGGACTGCCGGTCGGGGCCCAACTGGTTGGCGCGCCCTTCGACGAAGCCCGGCTGATCGCCCTGGCCGCGCAGGCCGAGGAGCACTTCCGCTGGCAGGACCGCCGGGCACCCGCATTGAATGGGGCTGTGCGGTGACCGTGAATCCGAGCACCCTCACCGGCCCAAACACGCCGGGCGGGCCGGGCTTCGGCGTCCTGCCCGGTCCCGCAGGGCGCGTGCGCCGGCGCCGATGGTCCTCAAACGCCTGGCTGAACTTCGCCATCCGTCGAAGCGGCGGCCTGCTGCTGTCACTGTTCGTACTTGTGGTCCTGACCTTCCTGATGGTGCCGCTGATTCCCGGGGACCCCGCGCGCGCCATCGCGGGAACGGACGCCTCTGCGGAAACTCTGGCCCTCCTGCGGGAGCGGATGGGACTGGATAAACCGCTGCCGGTGCAGTTCCTGGACTATTTGACGGGGCTGTTCCAGTTTGATCTGGGCACAAGTTTCCGGTTCAACGAGGCGGTGTCCGTTATCGTCGCCACGAAGCTGCCCTACACGGCGCAACTGGCGCTGATGGCCATCACTGTGGTCCTTCTCGTCGCGGTTCCCGCCGGCATGGCCGTTGGTGTCCTCACCCGGGGCGGCAGGCGCCGTTGGCTGGACATGGGGTTCGGCAATGTCGCCGGCTTTTTCGCCTCACTGCCGGGCTACGTAACGGCCACCCTGCTGGTGGTCCTCTTCGCCATCATGATTCCGATCTTCCCCGCGGGAGGAGCGGACTCACTCGGCGCTCTCGTCCTGCCTACTCTTGCCCTCGCACTGGGCCCGACCTGTGCCGTGGCCAGAGTCGTGAGGCAGGAAACCGCAACCGTCCTGGAACAGGACTACATGCGCACTGCCCGGGGACGGCGGATACCCCCGCTCAGGCTCTACCTGCGCCATGCCCTGCCCAACCTGCTGACCAGCACGCTGACAATCACCGGCCTGATCCTGGCGAGTCTGCTGGGCGGGGCGATCATCATCGAAACGGTCTTCAACTACCCCGGGCTCGGAAGCGAAATCATCCAGGCAATCATCTACCGCGATTATCCGGTCATCCAAGGCATCATTCTGGTCGTCGGATTGATCGCCACACTGCTGAACCTGCTCGTGGACGTTGTCCTCGGCATCATCGATCCCCGCACGCTCGGAGCGAACTCCAATGGCTGAAACACCCAACACACCCCGCCGGTTTCGCTGGAGCGCCGGGCTGGTCCTTGGCCTGGTACTTATGGGCGCCCTGGTGATAACCGGACTCCTGGCCCCTCTCTTCCTGACCGGCGCAGCGGAGACGCTGAGCGCGGATTCCCGGCAGGGCCCCAGCGCCGAGCATCTGTTGGGAACCGACGACTTCGGCCGCGATATCCTCGCCCGTGCCCTCGTGGCGACCCGGCTGACCCTGGTCATGTCCATCTCCGCCACAGCTATCTCCGTGCTGGGCGGACTCACGGTTGGCTCCGCGGTCTGGCTGGCCCCCCGGCGGATCCGCGAGCTCTCCCTGCGCCTGATCGAGGCGGCCGTCGCCTACCCGTCCCTTATCTTTGCCCTGATCATCGCGGCGATTCTTGGCCCGGGAAGCACAACGGCGGTCATCGCCATCGGACTGGCCGGCATCCCGAGCTTTGCCCGGCTAACGGCGAACCTGGCGGCTTCCGTGTCCCACCGTAATTTTGTGGGGACCGCCCGTCTGCTGGGAGTCCCAACGCCGCTGCTGGTCACCCGCCACATCCTGCCAAACATGGCCGAACCAATCCTGGTCGTGGCGACCTCGAGCTTTGCCCTCTCGCTCCTGGAGATCTCCTCGCTGTCCTTTGTAGGGCTTGGTGTGCAGAGTCCGGAGTTCGACTTTGGCCGTCTCCTCAACGAGGGACTCGTCTCAATCTACTCACAGCCCCTCCAGGTGATCGCGCCGTCCATCATGCTGGTCATTGCCGGACTGGCGGCCATGCTCATCGGTGACGGGCTGGCGTCCGCGGCGGACCCCCGCGGCGGCCGGCGCTTTGCTCCGGCGCGTCGGGCAGCCACCCGCCCGGCCTCCGTCGAAGCGAACTCCGCCGCACTTTTGGAAGTGGACAACCTCACCGTGAGGGCACCGAACGGACGCACACTTGTGAACGGTGTGTCCTTGTGTATCCAGCCCGGTCAGGTCGTCGGACTCGTTGGCGAATCCGGTTCCGGTAAATCTATGACCGCCATGGCCGTCGCCGGACTTCTGGCAGAGGGTGTGTCAGCAACCGCCCACACCCTCCGCCTTGATGCCCTGGACCTTTTGGGGCACAACGATCCCAAAGTTCTGGCAGAAAATATCGGACTCGTCTACCAGGATCCAGGCACCACGTTTAATCCGGCCCTGCGCATGGGCCCGCAGCTGACGGAAGTCCAGCGGACCCACCTCGGACGCAACCGGCGAACCGCAGACCGGGAGATGGTCGACGCCCTCGACCAGATGTCCATCCGGGATTCTGCGCTGCGTATGACCCAGCACCCGCACCAGCTCTCCGGCGGTATGCTGCAGCGGGCCATGATCGCGTCCTCGACCATCGCGGAACCGAGACTGCTCATTGCCGACGAACCAACCACCGCCCTGGACGTCACCGTCCAGGCGGAGGTCCTTCGGAAAATCCGTCAGGTGAACCGTAAACAAGGGACGGCCGTCCTCTTCATTTCGCATGACATCGGCGTAGTCCAGGAACTCTGCGACGAGGTGCTCGTGATGCACGGCGGGCAGATCCTTGAACGCCTCACCGGGCGCCAGCTCAAGGAGGGCCAGGCCAAGCACCCCTACACGCAGGCGCTGCTGTCCGCGACCCCCAGCATGACTGAAAAGCGCGAAACCCTCACCGGCTCGCGTTGGACCCCGCCCGCCCCGTCCGATTCGGACGGAGCCCGGCTATGAAGGGAAGCACAAGCATGGACAGCCCCACGCCTCTCCAGGGACACGCCCCGCCGATTACTGCGCCCGACGTCGTGACCGCACCCCTGCTCGATGTCCACGGCCTGACGGTCGAGCTCGGTTCCGGTGCGATGCGTGTGCGCATCCTGAACGAAGTTAGCCTGCGGGTCCATCCCGGCCAAACGGTCGGGCTGGTTGGCGAATCGGGTTCCGGAAAGTCGACGTTCGCCAACACACTGGTGGGTGACATCAAACCGTCCGCCGGCTCAGTCCGCTTCAACGGAATGGATACTACGGGGCTAAGGGGCGCCCAGCTGTGCGAGCTCCGCCGAAAGGTGCAGTTGATCCCGCAGGATCCCTACTCCTCCCTGAACCCGCGCCGAACCATCGGACAGACACTGGCCGAGGCCATCGATCCCCGGCGCGGCACTCCCAGGCGCCATGCCGCAGCAATCACCGGGTGGCTGGAGCGGGTCTCGCTTCCGCCGGAGTCCGCCCAGCGGTATCCGCATGAGTTTTCCGGTGGACAGCGGCAGCGCATCGCCCGGGCGCTGGCGGTGGAACCGGACCTCGTTATCGCAGACGAAATCACGTCGGCGCTGGACCTGACCACCCAGGCGGACATCCTTAACCTCCTGGGAGAGCTGCGGAGCGACCTTGGGCTGACAATGCTCTTCATCTCCCACAATCTCTCCGTCGTCCGCCACGTCAGCGACGAGGTGGCAGTGCTCTATCACGGTGACCTAGTCGAATTCGGCGGGATCGAGCAGGTCTACTCTGCACCGGAGCATCCCTACACCCGGCGTCTGCTGGAATCAGTGCCGGGCGGCCCTGGATTCAACATAGACGGCGATACCGGTCAGTCCCCCACCGGCGGCCACGGCTGAGCCGGAGCATAAATACGGCGTAAGGGACCGTCAGGATTCCGTGGCTTCCTCCGAAGGGAATGCATCGGTCTGCAGTTCCGGCCCGGTATAGCGGTACAGCCGCGGTGGCCGGTGGCGGCCGCCCTGGAGGAAGGAATCCGTCCGCTCGATGTCCTGTGTGCTCTGCAGCTGCCGGCGGAAGTTAGCCGGGTCCAGTTCCCGGCCCAGGACGGCTTCGTAAACCTCGCGGACCTGCGCCAGCGTGAAGGTGGGGCCCAGGAAAGCATAGGCAATGGAGCCGTACTCCATCTTGTTGCGCAGCCGCCACAGGGCGTAGTCAATGATCTGGTTGTGATCGAAGGCGAGCTCTCCGACAGCGTCTGCCGGGAACCAGCCGACGTTTTCATCCTGGCGTGCCAGGGCTGCTTCGTCCGGCTGCACCAGCGCCCAGTACACAATGGAGACCACCCGTGGAGAGGGCGAACGGTCCGGGCCGCCGAATGCATACAGCTGTTCGAGATACCGCGGTGACAGCCCGGTGGTTTCCCTCAGGTTCCGGGCTGCAGCGTCCTGGAGGGATTCGCTGGGCCGCAGCGGCCCGCCGGGCAGGGCCCACAGCTCCCGGTAGGGCTGGCGGATCCGCCGGACAAGGGGCAGCCACAGGCTGAGCCGCCCGGTCTCCGGATCCGTGCGCAGCGCGAAGATCACAGTGGAAATGGCCAGCGACGGCGGCTCCTGCTCCCGCTCGGAGACATTTGCGTACTTCGGACTCATCCCCGCAGGCCCTTCCTAGAACATCAGTAACAGTTGGCGCGAATCCAGCTCAACGTTACGCGCTTTGCCCGGGTCCGGCTGGAGCCTCGGCTCCGGCCGCCGCGTGCAGCAGCGGAAGCATACGCCCCTCGAAATGGGTGTTGAGCACAATCACGGACGAGGAACGCAGGACCGTTCCGGTGGCGACCATGGAGTCAATGACACGCTGCAGGTCAGAGTTGGAACGGGCCGCCACTCGGGCAATCAGGTCACTCTCGCCAGAGACCGTGTGCGCCTCCTGGATCTCCGGGATTTCGGACAGCGCTGCGACGACGGCGTCGTGCCCCTGATCCTGCCGGATGGTGAGTGAACAGTAGGCGATGACGTCATACCCGAGCGCAGCCGGATCAACCCGCGGCCCCCACCCGGCGATCACACCGCTGCGCTGCATCCGGTCCAGCCGAGCCTGCACCGTTGCCCGGGCAACTTTCAGCTTGCGTGATGCCTCAAGCACCGACATGCGGGGGTCGTCGGTAAAAAGGGAGACGATCCTGGCATCGAGCTGATCCGTCGCCATGGCAACCTTTCTGTGGCTTTCTGTGGGAGCGCAACCGGTGGCCCAGGACATCGACCCTGGGCTGGAGGGCTCAGCCGCGCTGACCCTCATCCGGAACTCTATCCGCATGCATACCACACTGCTCAGCACGCCACGGCAGAAGCCCCCGCTGGAAAACTCCAGCGGGGGCTTCTGCCGTACTCATAATTTTTGGCGGGAATAAACAGTAAAAAGGTCACGGCGGGAAACACTGCCGCGGCGCATAAAACCGCCTCCGGTTGTGTAAAACCATAAAAACAGGGAAAAACAGCAACATTTATTTTCGCGGTGTTTTAGTTTTCCGCAATAATTTCTGCGCTGAACCCCTCCCCAGCCCGCTTGACCTGCCTACTGCCCCCGGGCCTGGCTACTGCCCCTTACGCTTCCTCGGCAGAGCCTCGGTGTCGGCGGCTGACTTGGCCCGCTTGTCGGCCCGCTTCTCCTTGATCGACCTGCCGGGTTTTTTGGCGTCGGATCCTTGCGGCGATTTTCCAGACATTTACACTCCTGTGTCACTCAACCAGTGGATACTTTCAGACCATACCGGGAAATAAAATAAATGCCAGTCCGCACCTGCGAATTAACTTCCGTGACCCCTGAATCCGGCGCCTGCCGCGGCGCGGCGCCGGCCACCTGCAGGATTGCGCCCGGCTGGCGCGGTGGCCGGCGCGATCGACTTTCGACCACAACCCGATGTCTGACGACCAATTCCCACATCCACCTATCAATTTGTTTAGGTAGTTCCGGTAATCAGGATGCAAGATGCACAGTGTGCGCACCTATACCGTCCTAGATTGCCAAGTTGACGTGATTGCGGTTACTTTTCAGCACATGGATCTAGATACCAAGAGCACTCCGGAGCTCACTCACGAGGAACTGCGCCGGCTCTTTTCGCTGGTATGCGCCACACGGGAACTGGACCTGGCCGCCGTCGCCTGGCAGCGCCAGGGCATCATCCCCGGTTACGCTCCGGAGCTGGGGCAGGAAGCGGCCCAGGTGGGCAGCGCCTTTGCGATGGACCCGGCCAGGGACTTCCTGTTCCCGACCTACCGGGAAATGGGCGTCGCACTGGCCCTGGGCGTGGACATGGTGGAATACATGTCCACTCACAAGGCCAGCTGGCACGGCGGGCTTTACGACCCGGTCCAGACGCGGCTGGCGCCCATCCAGGCCGTTGTGGGCGGTTCGGTGCTGCACGCCGTCGGCTGGGCGCACGGAGCCCGGCTCTCTGCCGAGCCCGGAGCGGACCTGCCGGTAGCGATCACCTACTTCGGTGACGGCGCCAGCTCGCAGGGCGATATCCACGAGGCCATGAACTTCGCCGGGGTGCTGAAGGCTCCGGTGATCTTCTTCGTACAGAACAACGGATGGGCGATTTCGCTGCCCACCGAAGAGCAGGTTGCCGGCGGCACTGTGGCGGCCCGTGCCGCCGGATACGGAATGGCATCGGTGACCGTGGACGGCAACGATGCCGCCGCCGTCGTCCGCGCCACCCGCAGTGCGCTGGGCCATGCCCGCGCCGGCAGGGGCCCGGTACTGATTGAAGCCATGACTTACCGCCGCGGTCCCCACTCCACCAGTGATGATCCCGGCCGCTACCGGACCCTGGACGATGAGCGCCGCGATGCCGGCACCGATCCGGTCTCGCGGCTTGCCGAACTCGTCCTGGCAACCGGAGCAGGTACCCAGGAGTTCCTGGACGCTGCTGCGGCCGAAGCCAAGGCGCACACCGAGACCGTCCGCGAAGGCGTCCAGGCCCTCGGGTCCCGGCCGGGGACGGAAATGTTCGATTTCGTCTTCGCAGAACCCACTGACGCATTGAAGGCCCAGGCACGCGCCTGGCGGGAGGAATCCGAGCATGTCTAGCCAACTGACCGAAGGAGCCCGGCTCATGGACGGAGCAAGTCCCGCCCCTGAGTCCGCTGCCGTCGAAACAATTTCCATGCAGGCGGCGCTGAACCGCGCCCTGGCCGAGATCCTGGCCGAGGATCCAAAAGCCGTGGTGCTCGGGGAGGACGTCGGCAGGCTCGGCGGCGTCTTCCGCATCACCGACGGTCTCCAGAAGCGCTTCGGCGCTGATCGGGTCTTCGACACCCCACTGGCGGAGTCCGGGATCCTGGGCATGTCCGTGGGACTGGCGATGGCCGGCTTCCACCCCATTCCCGAAGTCCAGTTCGATGGCTTCGCCTACCCTGCCGTCAACCAGATCATCACGCAGCTCGCCCGCATGAACTATCGCAGCCGCGGCACCATGCCGATGCCGGTGACCCTGCGCGTGCCCAGCTTCGGCGGCATCCGTGCACCCGAACACCACGGCGAGTCACTCGAAGCGCTGTTCGCGCATGTTCCGGGTCTGAAGGTCGTCTCGCCGTCGAGCCCGCACGAGGCCTACCACCTGCTGAAATATTCTGCGGCGGCCCAGGATCCGGTGATCTTCATGGAACCGAAGTCCCGCTACTGGCAGAAGGACGCCGTGGACTTCGCGGATCCCGGATCCCCGTTGGGTTCCAAGGTGGTCCGCCCCGGAAAGCACCTGACCCTCGTCGCCTGGGGCGCAATGGTGGCCCGCTGCCTGCAGGTGGCCGAGCTTGCCGCTGAGGACGGCATCGAAATCGAAGTCCTGGACCTGCGCTGGCTCAAGCCGATCGACGCCGAAGGACTGGCGGCTTCCGTGGCCCGGACCAGGCGTGCCGTGGTGGTGCACGAAGCCCCGCTGACCGCAGGACTGGGAGCGGAAGTGGCAGCCCTCATCACCGAACGCTGCTTCGACACCCTGCGCGCTCCGGTGGAACGCATCACCGGATTCGACGTACCGTATCCCTCAGGTGACCTCGAAGACGAATATATCCCGAACATTGACCGCATCCTCTTTGGGATCCAGCGAGTATTGGAGTACCGGCGTGGCTGAAATTTCCTTTCCCCTTCCCGACCTCGGCGAAGGCCTGATCGAAGCGACCGTCCTGGAGTGGCTGGTGGCCCCCGGCGACCAGGTGGAACGCAACCAGCCGCTGGTTGAGGTGGAAACGTCCAAGTCCGCCGTCGAGCTCCCCTCACCGCAGGCAGGCATCGTGGCCCGCATCTACGGCGAGCCGGGCGAAAAGATCAACGTCGGTGAACCGCTGGTGGTGTTCGAGGTTCCGGATAACACTGCCGGGATCGTGGGCACCGTTCCCGAGGAAGCTCCGGCACGCCGCCGGGTCCGGCTGTCCGCAGTCCTGGACGAGGACTAATGGCGGCGGAAACCCTCAACGGAACCGATCCGGCACTGCACCTCGAGGTCTTCGAACCTGCCCGGGGTGCGGATGCCGGACTGCGTCCAGTACTGCTGTTGCACGGCTTTGCCTCTTCGGCTGAAATGAACTGGCAGTCCACCGGCTGGATCGCTGCGCTCACCGAAGCGGGCCGGAAGGTTCTCGCCGTCGACCTTCCCGGCCACGGCCGCAGCCCTGCCCCCGCAGCACAAGAGCTCTACCTGCCCAGCCGGATCCGGTCCGGGCTGATGCGGCTGCTTACCTCGGCAGGCGTCCGCCCGCTCGAGGAGGGCGATGAGTCCTCCGGCGTAGATGTTGTTGGCTACTCGCTGGGCTCCCGCCTGGCTTGGGAGCTCGGGGCCGACACACCCGGTTACGTACACAGGATGGTCCTGGGCGGCCCGGGTGCCGGGGACCCGCTGGCAGACTTCGACCTTGCCGGCGCGCGCGCCTCACTAGCCGGGGGCGCCCCGCTTCCCGATCCGGTCAGCGCGGACCTGCTGCGGATGGCGACGCTGGTCCCGTCAAATGACCTTGAGGCGCTGTTCACGCTGATCGAGGCCATCAAGTCAGAGCCCTTCCGCCCCGAGGACGCCGTTCCGGCCATGCCGCTGCTGCTTGTTGCCGGGGACAAGGACGGGCTGGCAGCGACCGCACCGCGGCTGGCTGAGCTGAGCGGGCGCGCGGATCTGCTCCTGCTGCCGGGCCGCAGCCACGCCAACGCCGTGACCTCGCGGGCCTTCAAATCGGCCGCGCTCTCGTTCCTGGATCCCGGTCCGACTACCCCGGCGTGAGGCACGCCCTGTCAAGACTTGGTCACGAAAGCCTTTAAAGCGGGCTGCGTGGGTGTTGGGGCAGGTAAGATCAAATTTGTCAGTACACTTTAATTATTAGTAAGTGTGCTTTCATTTCGTCTCTTCCCCGTCATCGTCATTTTTGCTGCAGTTTTATGCAGTTCAACTCCCAAGTAAGGACGCCTGTGGAACTACTCCTGGGGCAGCGCTACCGCACCGCCGAGCTCATAGGAGCTGGCGGCGCCGCTTCCGTGCACCGGGCTACAGACGAGAACCTCGGACGCGAAGTTGCCGTAAAGCTGTTTCGGCCCACCGTCCAGGAGGACGACGACTACCGCCGGCAGCACACCGAGACACTGCTGCTGGCAACGCTGAACCACCCGGGGCTTGTCACCCTCCTCGACGCCGGCCTGCACCACGACGATGACGGCCACGTCTTGAACTACCTCGTGATGGAACTGGTTGACGGTCCGGATCTGCGCCGCACCCTCAAGTCCGGTCCGCTGCCGGCGGTGTCGGTAGCATCGCTCGGCGCCGATCTGGCCGATGCCCTGGCTTATGTGCACACCATGGGCGTCATCCACCGGGACGTCAAGCCGGCCAACATCCTGCTGTATCCGCAGGAACACGATTCCCGCCTCTACCCGAAACTCACGGACTTCGGCATCGCCCGCCTCGTGGAGGCCACCGTGGCAACGGCTCACGGGGCCACCATCGGCACGGCGAATTACCTGAGTCCGGAGCAGGCCCAGGGCGGCACTGTTCAGCCCTCCACCGACATCTACTCCCTTGGCCTCGTACTCCTCGAATCACTGACCGGAGAGAAAGCCTTCCCCGGTCCGATAGTGGAAGCGGCAGTTGCCCGCCTGCTCCGGGATCCCGAGATCCCCAGCTCCCTCGGGGAGGACTGGGTCGAGCTGCTGCGTGCTATGACAGCGCGTCTTCCCGACGTTCGCCCGACTGCCCAGGAAGCGGCCGCTGCGCTGCGCCAGCTGGCAGTGGAGCCGGACATGGTGCTGCCTGTCGGCGGCGCGGCCGGCCCGGAGGAAGAGGAAGTCACCACGGGCGGGGTCACCACCGGAAACATCTACATTCCGCTGCCGCCCGACCACGCTCCCAGCCTGGGCTAGGCACACTCAGGAGCCACTGTCCCCGGCGGCGTCCGTATCTTCCTCGGGTTCAAAATTTGAGGCTTCGTCGGCGCTGGCCGCTGCCACGCCGTCGGCTGTCTTGGGAATGGTCCCCTCAGGCCCGGTTCCGTCCGGGTTTTCTTCCTGGTTCTGCTCTTTCGGGTTCTTCTTGCCTGAATCAGCCATGACGCTCTCCTTTGGCGGGTGCCGCTTGGGGTGTCCGGCCGCGCTGCCTGCCGTGGCCGCTGACTTCCGATACTAGGCCACCATGCCCTCACTCGACAGGGACCCGGCCTCCTCCGCCGAGGCGGGGAAGCCGGATCCCTGAGCTGCTCCGAACCGTCTTTCCGGGTGGTTAGGAAGCGTTCATTCCACCGATCGGCGGCATGCCCCCGTCACCCGCTGCGACGGCGTGGGGAACCGATGTCCGCGGATCAGCCGGAACGGTATTGGCCGTGCCCTTGTTCTTTTTCGCGATCTGGATCTGCTCATATACGTGGTTGCGCAGTTCCACGAAGCGCGGCAGCGAACGTGTGGTGAGCTGGTCCCGCTTCTCGGGCAGATCAATGACGATGTCCTCCTGGACCACGGTCGGCGAGCTGGAAAGCACCACCACCCGCTCCCCCAGATAGACGGACTCGTCAATATCGTGCGTAACGAACAGGATCGTCACACCCAGCTTCTCCCAGACATCACGGACCAGATCCTCCAGGTCCGCCCGGGTCTGGGCGTCGACGGCGGCGAACGGCTCGTCCATCAGCAGCACCTTGGGCTGGTACGCGACAGCCCGGGCGATAGCCACACGCTGCTGCATACCGCCGGAGAGCTGCCACGGGTAGCTGGTGGGCACGTGGGCCAGGCCAACCGCCTCCAGCGCGTCGTCCACCAGCTTGTTCCGCTCGGCCTTGGCGATTCCGGCGTTCTTCAACGGGAGTTCGACGTTGCCCCGCACGGTCATCCAGGGGAAGAGGCTTCGCCCGTACTCCTGGAAAACCACCGCCATGTCCTTGGGCGGCTCGGTGACCTTTTTACCCGCCAGGACGACTTCGCCCGACGTCGGTGCCATCAGGCCGGCGATGATCTTCAGCAGCGTCGTTTTGCCACTGCCGGAGGGGCCTACGAGGCAGACCAGTTCCCCAGGCCGCAGGTCGAAGGTCAGGTTGCGGACTGCTTCGATTTCTCCAGCGTCGACCTTGTAGATCTTCTGGATGCCCCGGACCGAAAGCAGCGGCTGGTCCTGGCCGTCCGTGGGGTTACTCTGCATGTTCTACCTCTCTCAAACCGTGGTACCAGCCGAGAATGCGGCGTTCGGCCCACTGGAACATAAATGACATGGCCACACCGATCAGGCCGAGGACCACGATGCCGCTCCACATCTCTGGAATGGCGAAGGAGCGCTGGAACTGGACGATCGTAAAGCCGAGGCCCTCCGAGGATGCAAACATCTCCGAAATCACCATGAGGATCAGTCCGATGGACAGGCACTGCCTGATCCCGGCCATGATCTGCGGGCTGGCGCTGGGGAGCACCAGGAAGCGCATCCGGGCGAACCCGCTGATCCGGAAGGTCCGGGCGGTATCGCTGAGGACGCCGTCGACGGCGCGGACGCCCTCGATGGTGTTCAGCAGTACCGGCCAGATGCAGCCTGAAACGATGACCGCAATCTTCATCTGGTCGTTAACGCCGATCAGCAGCATCAGGACCGGAATCAGCACCGGCGGCGGAATGGCCCGGAAGAACTCCAGGACCGGTTCCAGCAGGCTGCGCAGCCAGCGGGTGGTGCCGACCAGGATGCCCAGGACAGTGCCCAGGACGATTGCCAGCAGGATGCCGATCACGAGCCGGGTAAGGCTTGGCAGCACATCCCCGACCAGGCGCTCCCCTGTCCAGACGGTCACCAGTTTGTCCACCAGCATGCCGGGCTTGGGGACGAAGAAGTTGGTGCTTCCCTGGGTGCCGATCCACCAGATGAAGATCAGCAGAACGGGCAGTGCGACTAGGTAGCCGGCTTTCTTGAGCGTATTCATACCACGACCTCCCCGCGGACCGAGCTGTGCCAGGACAGGGTCCGGCGTTCGACGAAGCGCATGCCCATGTTGATGAGAATGCCAAGGACACCGGTGGTCAGGACGAGTGCGTACATCTGTGCAATTGCACCGCCGGACTGGGCGTTGGCAATTTCCTTACCCAGGCCGGGCGAACCAATGATCAGGCTGGCTGTGATGGCGAGGATCAGGGCCACTGCCGCAGCCAGGCGGATGCCTGTCATCAGGTACGGAAGCGTAGTGGGCCACACGACGTACCGGATGCGTGCCAGCGGGCCGAGGCCGAAGCTCTTGGCCGTGTTGCTGGCGACGGGATCGACGTCGGCCACCCCGTACAGGACCTGGATCAGGACCTGCCAGAAGGACGCGTAGATGACCAGCAGGAGGGTCGATTCGAGCTTGAGGCCGAAGAGGAGCACGGCCAGCGGAATCAGTGCAACCGAGGGAATCGGCCGTAGGAACTCGATGGTGGAGTTCGTCGCCTTCCGCAGGAAGTCGCTCGAACCGATCACCAGCCCCAGCACGATGGCTGCGACCGTGGCGATGAGCAGGCCCAGGAACCAGCCCGTCATCGTGTCGAGGACGGCGGTCCAGAAGGCGCCCAGTCCGAGGTTGCTGGCGAAGACGCCCAGCACCTCACTCGCTGGAGGTAGGAAGCGGGGGTTGACCACGCCCAGCCGGGGGATGAGTTCCCAGGTCAGCAGGAAGCCGAGGATTCCCGCCAAACCCAGCAACGGCCCCGTGGGGAGGCGTTTGGAGGTATTCATATGGTCTCGTTCTGTGAAACCGGAAGGGTGTCCGGTGTTAGTCCTGTGCGGGCAGCATAGCGTCCAGATCCGGAGCCTTTGAGAGCGTTCCGTAGCTGGCTGCGGCCTCACCCAGAACGGTCAGGCCGTCACGGTCGAAGTCGGCGTGGAAGGCGGGCAGGATCATCTTGGCGCGCATTTCTTCGTCGATCTTGGTGTAGGTGCCGACGATGTCACGGACAGCATCCGGGTTCTCCTGCGCGTAGACCAGCGACTTCTTCATCGCCGCAGTGAATTTCTCGACGATTTCCGGATTCGCTTTGGCGTACTCGGAAGAGGTGAAGTAGCCGGAGATGTCCAGGTTCTCGTGGGTTTCGGCGAAGTTGTAGGCGATGACACGGGCCCCGTTGTCCACAGACTGTGTCAGGAACGGATCCAGGATCCAGGCTGCGTCCACCTGGCCCGACTCGATCGCGGCGGGGGCGTCAGGGAATGGAATCTCGACGAACTTGATGCTCTCCTGGTCCCCTCCGGCGTTCTCGACGGCCTTGCGGATAGTCGTATCGCCGATGTTGGACAGGTTGTTGACCGAGACGGTCTTGCCGGAGAGGTCCGCGGCGCTCTGGATGTCGGAATCGCCGGGAACAACGACGGCGCCGAAGTCCGAAGTGGTGTCACCAGTGGTCGAGTTGCCGTTGGAGACGAACTCCAGGTTCAGGCCCTTGTCATTGGCGACCATCACGGAGACAACGTTGCCAAAGGCGAACTGGAAGTCGCCGCTGACAATGCCGGGCACGGCGGCTGCGCCACCGGTGGTGGTCTGGATATCGAGGTCGATGCCTTCATCCTCGAAGAAGCCTTGTTCCTTGCCGAGCCAGATGGGTGCGGTGTCGACAATCGTCATGACTCCGGCGGATACCGTGGTCAGTTCCGACGAGCCTTCAGCAGCGGCAGTGCTGTCATCACCGGACAGAGAGCCTCCACCGCAGGCGCTGAGGGCCAGAGCTGCCGTGGCAGCCAGGATGACGGGGACAGTACGTTTCACGAAAAGCGCTCCTTGTGCGTGGGGATCCCCGTGTGGACGGAACGGGGGCGAGAACGTCCTGCAGACGGCGAGATTTTTGCGCTGTTCGCATACTGAACAAGAGTTCTACAGGTAGACGCTATGAAATACGTCACTCTCCGTCAAGGAAAAAAGGTGATTAGAGCCACATTCGATATCGGCCCGTAATGTAGCCGCACCACCTGCAAAGAATGGCAGGGATGCCTGCTGGGTCGGTTAGGCTGATTGGCCCTTTGTCCGGCGTACGGCGACGGCGGACGCCAGCCCCAGGACCAGGAGTGCCCCCGCAGCGGAGGCACTGACCCAGAACGCGGCGGTATGGCCGAATTCCTCCGCGAGCGGACCGGCCAGGCCTGAGCCAATGGCAGTTCCGGCAACCGTGCCGCTGGCGAGGAGGGTCATCACGGTACCCATCAGGTTTGGCGGTGCCAGTTGGGCGCCGATGCCAAAGATGCTGACCATTGTTGGCCCCACCGGGATACCCAGGACAAAGAGCACCAGGAGCATCTGCGGAATTCCGGTGGGCAGAAGCAGCATCAGCGCGGCACAGGTCATGGCCAGGGCAGAGAGTATCCAGCGGGCGGACTGGCTAAGCCGCTCGGGCCAGAACGCGACCGAGAGGGCGGCCGCAGCCGAGCTGATGCCCATCACTGAGTACAGCAGCCCAGCCGCGTCGGCGATGCCGAAGGTGCCGCCGAAGGCAGTGAGGCTGGCCTGCGTGGCGCCAAAGAACGTTCCCATGGCCACCATGCCAAGGACCGGCAGAGCCAGGAGGGCCCAGGTCCGCCACACGCTGGCTGCTGAGCTGCCAGTGTCCGCCGAAGGGTGGGCTGCTCTCTTTCTGGCCGAAGGCCGGCGTCCCGCCGGGACAACAGCTTCGACGGAGCGGTGCAGGGCAAATGCGGTGACCATGGTTCCGGAAATCACCGCCGCCAGTACCAGGGGTAGCCACGGGGCTACCGCCGCGGCCAGCAGGCCCACAAGTGCGGGGCCCAGGACAAAGCTAAGTTCGTCGGCCATGCTCTCGTATGACAAAGCCGTGCCCAGTTCCCTGCCGCTGCGGTCCGGTGCCGTCATGGACATCCAGCGCACGCGGGCGAGCGGGCCCACCTGGGCGCCGGTGGCTCCCATGGCGAAGGCAGCGGCCAGGACTGCGGCCAGCGGGCCGCCCCCGGGCAGCTGCGCCGCCGTGAACAGCACGGCCAGAATCATCAGCGGATTTACGACGGCGGTGCCCAGCAACAGGGGACGCTGGCCAATGCGGTCCGCCAGGTAGCCGAGCAGCGGACCCCCCAGCGCGGCACCGACACCCACTGCCCCGGCGGCGAACCCGCCCTGGGCGTAGGAGCCGGTGGTGCTGGTGACAAGGGTCAATGCTCCGATGGTCAGCATCGCCAGCGGGAGCCTGGCGAGGAAGGCGATCGGGAAGAAGGCTTTGCCGGCGAGTTCGAAGATCCGCGCATACCGGCCGCTGGCCTGCGGTGCGGGAGCCGCCCCGGAGCCCGCAGCGCTGGAACCGGCACCGGCACCGGCAGAACCGGAGCCGGCAGGCTCCGATGAGGGATATTCGGGCGTCATTGGATCAGGGTTCATTTTCGCTCAGTTCACGCAAAACTGCGCACCGTCCCCCCTCCCGATGCGCCCGACCCGGTTGCACGTCAATTCTACTACTTGTCCCCGTGCTGCAGCGCTGCCGCGCACCCCGGTCAGGAGGCCAGGGCTTCCGCGGACCGGAACCGGATGGTGGACCCGTTCCGTCCCCGGGTAATCTGCAGCTGGGCACCGATCCGCTGCTTCATCTCCCCCACGTGGCTGACCAGGCCCACCACCCTGCCTCCGTCGCGGAGGCCTTCGAGTGCATCCATGACCTGTTCCAGCGCTTCTTCGTCCAGGCTGCCAAACCCCTCATCGACAAAGAGGGTTTCCATGCTTGTCCCGCCGGATTCCTGCTGCACCACGTCGGCCAGTCCAAGTGCCAGGGCCAGGGATGCCATAAAGGACTCCCCACCTGAAAGCGTTGAGGTATCCCTGCGGACGCCGGTCCAGTCATCGATCACATGGAGGCCAAGCCCTGCCTTCCGGTTGCCGGAGCGGGAGTCGTCGTGCACCAGCGAGTACCGTCCAGCCGTCATCGCTGCGAGACGTTCGGTCGCCGCAGCTGCGATCTGTTCCAGGCGTGCGGCGAGCACATAGGTGCTCAGCGCCATCCGGTAGTTGTTCTCGCCGTTGCCGCGGGCTGTCTCGGTCACGGACTGGAGCAGTTCGAACCGGCTGCGCAGCGGACGTATCTGTCCGCCGGCCGCGGCCAGTTTCTCCGCCAGCTCCTCGAGAGTGGCGGCGGAGCCCTCCAGCAGGCCAATCTGGACAGCTCCGTCGGAGACCGCCTTCCGTGCGGCATCTGCCGCTTCCGCGGCCTCGGCCACGTCTTCCTCGTCCGGCATGGCAGCCCGCTCGCCGTCGCTGTCCAGGGCCGCGGCCGCGTCCTCTGCCTCGCGGCGCATGGCAAGGCGCGCGGCATCCGCGTCAGTCGCTTCGACCGTGCTGCGGATTTCCGCAGCTTCCGCTTCAGGGAGCAGGGCGGCCCGGGCGGCGTCGGCATCAGCGAACCCGGTCCCAATGAGAGCTCCGTCCAATGCCTGCGTGCTGCTCAGCCGCGAGGCGCCCGCATGTGCCACCGCCTGCAGGGCCGAGCGGGCATCCCCTCCCAGCCTGCGGACTGCCCGGAGGTTCTCCACACGCTCCTGGAGTGTCGCGGCGCCCTTCCGCAGGTCGGCGCTGCGGCTGCGCTGCTGCGCGATTTCCTCCTGGGCGGCCCCGGCCCGCGCCTGGGCATGTGCAGCCTCCTGCAATAGCCGGGATTCTTCTCGGTTGAGGCCCTCGAGTTCCTGTTCCAGCAGGTCCACTCGCGCTTCGTCTGCTGCCTGCTTCGCCGCGGCTTCTTCCGCCCGGCGGAGCTCGGCTGCTGCCGCGTCACGCGCCAGGAGCGCGTCCCGGGGATCGGCGTCGCCGCCCTGGACCTGGAGCGCAGCGGCCGTTGCGGCATCCGCAGCCGCCGCACTCCGAGCCTCCTCCCACTGCTTTTCCGCAGCCTCGCTGCGGGACCGTGCCGCCGATTCATCCTCGCGGGCGACGAACGTCCCGTTCGTGGGAAGCGGGGCCGGGTCGGGGTGCTCGCAGCTGCCGCAGACCGGGCAGGCAGCACCTGTCTCCAGGGAAGCAGCCAGCTCGGCGGCCGCCTGGTCAAGGCGGAGCTGCAACAGGTCCTGCCATTGCCCGCGCCGGTCCTGGTAGTCCTGCCGGGCGGCTGCTGCTGCCTCCGCGGACACGGCAGCGGCTGCGTGCGCCTTGCCGTACGCGGCGATGACCTCTATCAGGCGCTCGGCCTGTTCCATCCGGTTTCGTGCGGCTTCCGTGCCGGCGGCAATGGACCTGAGCCCCGGCAGGCCGGTGCGCAGGCCGGATTGTTCGCTGCGCAGCTCTGCGGCTGCGGTGCGGGCCTGTTCAGCCTCGGACCGGGCCGCCGTTTCGAAGGCCAGGTCCTTTTCCACCTGGCGCTCCATGCCGGCCAGCCGTTCGGCGTCGGCCAGGGCGGCTTCTGCTGCGCCCAGTTCCGACGCCGTAGCCGTGTCCAGTCCTTCCAGCTGCTGTGGGTCGGGCCAGGAACCGGGCTCCGTCTCCGCAGGCCCGGCAGGGACCAGCTCCGCCAGCCCCTCTGCTGCCGCGGCCCGGCGAAGCTCGGCCAAGGCGGCGCCGGCGTAGGCCGCTGCCTTGTCCGAACTGCGGCGGGCAGAATCGCAGGCTGCCAGATATCCGGAGAGCCCTTCGGCACGGGCATGGGCGGCCAGCGCTTCGCGCAGCGGAACGCTGGCCGCCTGGCGCGAGGTGTGCGCTCTTTCGTCTGCTTCCAGCTGCAGTAGTGCCAGGCCACGGGCCCGGCGTGCCTGGAGCCGGTGCAGGGTGTCCTCCGCCCGGGAAAGTTCGGTGCCGCGATGTTCCTGTCCGGCCCGGAAGCCCTCGAGCCGGGCGGCCACATCGGTGCGCACGGCGTCCAGCCAGGCAGAGTCGTCGCCGGCAGGCTCAACTCGGAGATCCTGTCCGGAAGCTGGCTCAGAGTCCTCTCCCTCACCGCCGGACAGGGAGGCTCCCCCGTCTCCCAGCAGTCTCAGGCAACGGTTAACTTCGCTGCGGACCTGGGCCAGGATGAGATCGGCCCCGGCTTGCGCTTCGGCCAGTTTCGCCTGTGCGGCTGAGGCTTGTTCCTTGAGCTGGCGTTCGATCTCCTCGAATCGCCAGGTGCCGAACAGGCGCTGGAGCAGGTCGGCACGGGACGTGGCGTCGGCGCGCAGGAATGCGGCGAAGTCACCCTGGGGCAGCATCACCACACGGGTGAACTGTTCCCGGCTCATGCCCAGCAGGTCCTGAATCTCCGCTGCGGCCTCGTCATTGCGGGTGGTTTTTTGCACCCACTCGCCGTGGACCAGTTCGCGCAGCAGTGTCCGGGCCTGCTCGGTGACCGTTCCGGTGGCGCTTCCGGCGCGTTTGGCCGGACGCTCCCACTGCGGGCTGCGCACTACTTCGAAGCGGCGCGGGCCGGCGCTGAAGTCCATAACGACCTCGGGCGCCGTGCCGGGCGCCGCATGGTCGCTGCGAAGCTTCCGGGCTTCCTGCCTGGCTCCCGGAACGGATCCGTACAGCGCAAAGCAGATCGCGTCCAGGACACTGGTCTTGCCTGCGCCCGTGGGACCGTTGAGCAGGAACAGCCCCTGGGCGCCCAGCTCGTCGAAGTCGATTACCTGACGTTCCGCGAACGGCCCAAAGGCCTGTATCTCCAGCCGGTGGATCCTCATTTGGACACCTCCGCGGCGTTGACCTTCTCCAGGACTTCCACGAAGAGGTCCTTCTCTTCAGGGGCAGCTTCGCGGGACCGCACATGGTCCAGGAACCCGCAGCAGATATCCAGGTCGTCAGTGGCGCGGGCCAGGCGGCGGCTGTAGCTCTCGTTCGCGCCGCGTTTCCCCGAGGCCGGTTCGAAAGCGAGCACCAGCGTCCCTGGGAAACGTGACCGGACCCGTTCCATGGCCTTCGCCGGGCGGTCGTCATCCGTCAGTGTGACCTGGCACCAAGCGTCTTCCGCGCCGGCCAGGGCAGGGTCGGCCAGGAGCTCCTCCAGGGTCCCCCGCAGCAGCTCCAGCCGCTTAGGTGCGTCCCACGGCACCGGGGTGACGCCGGTCAGGCCGGCGGAACCGATCTCGACCAGGAGTCCACCTTTGGACTGGCGGGCTTCGGAGAAGGAATACGGCAGCGGGGAACCGCTGTACCAAACGTTCGGCGCCAGCTCCTGCCGGCCGTGGAGGTGGCCAAGGGCGGCGTAGGAAAACCCGGTAAACAGATCCAGCGGCACGGCACCGACCCCTCCCACGGAAAGGTCCCGCTCGCTGTCCGAAGTGAGACCGCCGCTGGCGAAGGTGTGTGCCATCACGACCGGAAGAACAGGGTTTCCCTCTGCTTCCCGCCGCGCTACGTCCCGGCGGATCCGCTGACAGGCTTCAGCCAGCACTCCGGAATGGCTCGGAGGCACATCCGCACCGAGCTCCGGAGCCGCCAGCCGCGGCTCAAGGTAGGGGATGCCGTACACAGCCACGGTGGCAGAGCCCTCCTGCAGCAGCACCGGCGAGGTGATTGCGTCGATCCCGGTGCGAAGGTGCACGCCGCCCTGTTCGAAAATCCGTCCACCGAAACCCAGCCGGGCGGCTGAATCATGGTTTCCACTGGTGAGAATGACACGGGCACCGGCGGCGGTGATTCCTGCAAGCGCCTCATCCAGGAGCCTGACGACGTCGACGCCGGGAAGCGCGCGGTCGTAGACATCGCCGGAAATCAGGACAGCGTCCACCCGTTGTGCGCGGACAGTCTCCAAAAGCTGGTCGATGAACCCGCGTTGGGCCTCCAGCAGGCCGACTCCGTGGAAGGAACGGCCGAGGTGCCAGTCAGAGGTGTGCAGAATTCGCATACCTTCAAACTACCGCCCGCCGGTGACACAACAGGACCCGGGGCATTGCCCCGGGTCCTGTTGTGGTGCTGCGGCTGCTGCCGCGGCGGCTTACGGCCGCTTGGGTTCGGTGGTTCCGCCGTCGGAAACGTCTCCGTCATCCGGGCGGCCGGTGGTCCCGCTGCCTTCGCCGGTGCCGGCCGCAGGGGAGGAATCATCCTGGTCGAAGAAGCCGCGGGCTTCCTCGCGTTCCTTGGAACGGGCGTCCTCGGCCTGCGCACCTGACCCGGCTTCGGGCCCGGATTCGGCTTCGGCGGCAGCCGGCACGGCTGTGGTGTCGGCAGTCGTGACCGCGGCCGGTTCGGCTGCAGCGTCGGTGTCCTCGTCGAGGTATTCCTCTTCGTAAACGTCCACCGCGGCCACCGCGGCCGTACCTGCAAGGTCAAGGCTGCGGTAGATCAGGCCGGCGATGGCGGCACCCAGCAGCGGGGCCAGCCAGAACAGCCAGAGCTGGCCCACGGCCCAGCTTTCGGCGAAGAGCGCCGTCGCCGTCGAACGCGCCGGGTTGATGGAGCCACCGGTGATGGGCACCAGGAAGGTGAGCAGCGCGGCGTACGTGACGCCGACGGCGAAGGCACTGGCGGCTGCGGAGAGCCGGCTGCCGGCGCCGAGGTAGACAGCGGTGAGCAGTGCAGCGGCAATAACTTCGGTCAGCAGGGCTCCGGCAAGCGGGAACTGCGTGGCGGAGTTCTCAGCGAATCCGTTCGCGACAGCCGAGAAGAACGGCTGCGTTTCGGGGATCTGGGGATGCCCGGTCATGGACACCCACAGAATCAGTGCGGCGAAAACGGCTCCCACGACCTGGGCCACAATGTAGGGAAGGACGGACTTCCAGTCTGTCCGGCCCGCCATGGCGCTGCCCAGTGTGATCGTGGGGAGGAAGTGGCCACCGGAAATGTAGCCGAACGCGACCATTGCGGCCGCCAGGACCAGCCCGAAGGCCAACGGCGCGGAGAGCCCGCCGGTGGGGTTGAAGAACGCGACGCCCAGGCCCACCATAACCAGCAGGAAGGAGCCGGCCGCTTCAGCAACGCTGCGGCCGACGAGCCCGTACCTGCGAAGGGGTGCAAGGGATACGCTCTCGGTGTCGATCCCAGCGCGGGCGCCGGCTGGGAAGTGTGGCTCAGCAGTCATGGAAGAGGGTGTTCCTATCAGTTGGAGACAATTGGTCGCCGCGGACGGCGGATAGCGCGCGGCCGGAACGGGCAGGCGCTGTGCAAACCACCCCAGACTTCCATCGGTACCTGAGAGTCCGCTGGGTGCGAACTGAGCATACACTTGTGCGGCACCCGGGCGGCAGGGCCGCCGCAGACACCTATGCTTGAGATGTGAAAGAATCCCCCGAATCCAGCACCGGAGCGACCGTCGACGCCGCGAAGTTCCGGAATAAAGTCCATGGCTGCCTGCTCGGCGGAGCGATTGGGGATGCCCTCGGCTACACCGTGGAATTCGATTCCCTGGAGGGCATCCGCAGCCGGTATGGCGCCCTGGGACTGACCAGCTTCGACCAGCTGGACGTCCCCGCCCGGATTTCGGACGACACCCAGATGACCCTTTATACGGTGGATGGGCTGGTGGAAGTCCTGCAGTGGGCCAACGACGGCGTGGGCGCGGATGAGACCGCCTGCCTCTGGCTGGCCTATCTGCGCTGGCTGAAGACGCAGGGATTGCAGGTGCCGGACAACGCGCCCTTCCAGCCCGACCGCTGGATCGATTCCCAGGAAGTGCTCCACCACCGCCGTGCGCCAGGCAATGCCTGCCTCTCCGGTTTGCTGACCGGCGAGATGGGAACCCGGTTCCGTCCGGTGAATCCGGATTCCAATACCTGCGGCACAGTAATGCGCTCGGCTCCGTTCGGCCTGCTGCCCTATGTCGCCGGGGACGTCATCTACCGGTTCAGCACCGACGGCGCCGCACTGACCCACGGCCATCCCTCCGCCCTGCACAGTGCAGCGGTGTTCAGCACCCTCATCCACGATCTGCTGCCAGAAGGCGCTTCGCTGGAGGCCGCAGCAACGCAGGCCGTGTCGCGTGCCGCTGCCGGAAATGTCCCGGAATTATCCGCCCGGCTTGAGGCCGCTCTCGCCCTCGCCGCCGAACAGGACGTCCGCCCCGAACGGATGACCGAAGTCCTCGGCGAAGGCTGGGTCGCTGAGGAAGCACTGGCTATCGGACTGTACGCAGCCTTGTCCTCCCTGGACGCCGGGACGCCGCTGGCGCAGTTCCGGAAGGCAATGGCGGTGGCCGTCAACCACGACGGCGACAGCGATTCCACCGCGTCGGTGGCCGGCAACATCCTCGGCGCGCTCTATGGTGTCGAAGCCCTGCCGCAGGAATGGGTGGAGGCAATCGACGCCCGCGAAACCGTGGCGAAGATGGCTGAGGCGCTGATTGCCGTCACCGTCGGCTAGCGCCCGGTGAAGCCACAAAGCTGAGGGTCTGGGTTACTGGCTGCCGTGGGGCCAGGACCCACCGATCATCTGCAGGAACTCCGCCTCGGAGAGGACTTCGATTTGCTGGCCGCGTTCGTGCAGCTCCAGCACCCGGCGGGCTTTTCCGGTCACATGGCCGTTGCGCAGGTCCCCGGCTTCGAACCCGTCACCGACAACGAGCACTGTTGTGGACCGGGTCACCGTGCTGGCCGGGCGGGCCCCCAGATCTGCGGCGCGGTCCTTCGCATGCTGCCGGGGCATCCCCAGGTTCCCGGTAAAAACGATGGTCTGGCCGTAAAGCGGGTGGCCCGGCTCCGCAGCCGGGTTTGGCGGAGAGTTCACGCCTTCCGCGGGCCAGCCGCTCCAGCTTCCTGCCGCCTGGGGCGATCCGGTGCCGCGTTCCAGTGCGGCTCTTGTCGCTTTGGAGAGGGCATCGGTGCCCGGGCGGTAGGCGGGGGCATGGTTCGGCGTCATCCCTTGAAGGACGAAAAACTCGTCCAAGGAACCCGCTCCGGAACGGCGGACGACGTCGATCATGATCCCGGCACAGGCCCTGGCATCGGCCGTGGCGTCATGGTGGTTTTCCAGCGGCACGCCGGCTGCCTCGGCCACGAACGGCAGGGAGTGCGAGGGCAGGCTGTACGTCCGCCGGGAGAGCATCACCGTGCAGGTGTAGTCATACGCCGGGCCCGGCAGGTCCGAGACTTCCAGGGCGGAGCGGATGACGCCCAGGTCGAAGGCGGCGTTGTGGGCAACCAGCAGGTCTTCGCCGATGAACGCCCCGATCTCGGGAAACAGGTCCCCGAAGCGTGGTTTGTCCGCCACCATCCAGGCCTCGATGCCGTGGATGCCGGTATTGCGCCGGTCAAAGAAGTCATGGCCCTCCGGGGGCCGCATGAGCCAGGAGGCTTCCTCTACGATCCTGCCGCCGCGGACCTTGCTCAGGCCCACCGAGCAGGGAGATCCGCGGAATCCGTTCGCCGTTTCAAAGTCGATGGAGGTGAAATCCACGCCCACTTCAGGACTCGTCGGCCGTGCGCTGGGCCTTCCTCCGGCGGTAGGACCGGACCTTGGCCGTGACGTACCAGACGGCTGCCACGAGGACCGCAACGATCACGATGTTCTGGAAGATCCCGGCGTATTCCTCGACGATGTGCCAGCTCTCGCCCAGGTAGTAGCCGGAGAGTACGAAGATCGTGTTCCAGATGAGGCTGCCCGCGGTGGTCAGGCCGAGGAACTTCAGCACGGGCATCCTCTCGATGCCGGCCGGGATCGAGATGAGGGACCGGAAGATGGGGATCATCCGGCCAAAGAACACGGCTTTGTAGCCGTGCCGCTCGAACCAGGCCTCGACCTTGTCCACATCTTCCAGGTCAACCAGCGGGACCTTGTCCGCGATGGCGCGCATCCGGTCCCGTCCCAGCCAGGCGCCCAGCGCGTACAGTGCCAGCGCACCGATCACGGAGCCGAGGGTCGTCCAGATCAGCGCAGCGGTGATCGAGAAGTTGCCCTGGCTGGAGGCGAACCCCGCCAGTGGGAGGATGACTTCACTCGGCAGCGGCGGAAAGAGATTCTCCAACGCGATGGCCAGGCCGGCACCAGGAGCGCCGATGGCCTCCATGATGTCCACGGCCCACTGGGCGACCCCTCCCAGGGCCGATCCGGAACTGGCGGGGTCAGCGGAGACGCTGGTCAGGATACTCATATCGGAACCAATTGTGCCCTACTCCCCCGCCAGCCCAGAACGCGGCCGCGTGTCCCGGGGGCGGTTCCCCGCCGAACACCGCGCTTAGGCAGTGGCGGTAATCACAGTTACGTGGCGGGCGGAACCTGCAGTACCTGGACGATCGAGGGCAGCAGCGCGCGGAAGGCCTGACCGCGGTGGCTGATGGCGTTTTTCTCATCGCTGGTCAGTTCCGCGCAGCTGCGCGTCTGGCCCAGCGGCTGCAGGATCGGATCGTAACCGAACCCGCCGGCACCGCGCGGTGAGGCCAGCAGGGTGCCGCGCAGCTCTCCGCGTTCCACGGTGTCCGAGCCGCCGGGAACTGCCAGGGCGGCCGCGCAGATGAACGCCGCGCCGCGGTGCTCTTCCCCGATATCGGCCAGCTGCGCCAGCAGCAGATCCAGGTTGGCGGGGTCATTGCCGTGGACGCCTGACCACCGTGCGGAGAAAATCCCCGGGGCGCCGCCCAGGACGTCCACGGCCAGGCCGGAATCGTCGGCGATCGCCGGCAGGCCGGTAGCCTCCGCCACTGCCCGTGCCTTCAGCAGCGCATTCTCCTCGAACGTAACGCCCGTTTCCGGAACGTCCGGGGCTCCGGCGGCAGCCGCGTCGATCACCTGGGTGTCGACGTCGAGCCCCTCGATCCGGCCGCGCAGCAGTTCGCGCAGCTCCCGCAGTTTTCCCGCGTTCCGGGTGGCCAGCACCAGGCGGGGTTCGACGGCGGTCACTGGCCTGCCAGCGTGCGCCGCTGGATTTCAGCGAGCTGGGTGGTGCCGAGCAGCGCCAGGTCCAGCAGGGCATCCAGTTCCGCACGGTCGAAGGGTGCGCCTTCGGCTGTGCCCTGGACCTCCACGAACTTGCCGCTGCCGGTCACCACCACGTTCATGTCGGTTTCGGCCCGGACGTCTTCAACGTAGGGCAGATCCAGCATTGGCACGCCGTCGATGATGCCTACGCTGACGGCGGCCACGGTGTCCCGCAGCGGCTCTGCGCTGCGCGGGATCAGTTTGTTCTCCTTGGCCCAGGCCAGTGCGTCGGCCAGAGCCACGTAGGCGCCGGTGATCGCCGCGGTGCGGGTTCCGCCGTCAGCCTGGAGCACGTCGCAGTCCAGCACGATGGTGTTTTCGCCCAGCGCCTTGGTGTCGATGATGGAACGCAGGGAACGGCCGATCAGCCGGGAGATCTCATGCGTCCGGCCGCCGAGCTTGCCCTTGACCGACTCGCGGGCGTTACGGGTGTTGGTGGCGCGGGGCAGCATCGCATACTCGGCGGTGACCCACCCCTTGCCTTCGCCCTTCAGCCAACGCGGCACGCCCGCCGTCAGGGACGCAGTGCAGAGCACCTTGGTTCCGCCGAACTCGATCAGCGCCGAACCTTCGGCCTGGGTGGACCAGCCGCGGGTGATGGTGATGTTGCGGAGCTGGTCGGGGGTGCGGCCGTCGGCACGTAGTGTTCCGGCTGCGGACAGGGAGGAATTCGGGGCGGTAGTCATGCGCCCAGTCTATCGCCGGGGCGTGGACCCGCTTTCAGGGTGCCGGGGCCGAGGTGCCGGGGGCCGGAGCTACTGGTTCCGTTCCACCGCCAGCGGCGGCGCGAAGGCGGTGCCGATGTCATAGGACACGCCGGCGACAGCGACGGCGAGGTCGCCGTCGTAGGTTTCGCGTGCTTCCTGCACCGCGGCATTCGCATCGTTCCAGACCGGCAGGTGGGTAAGCAGCAGCCGGCGGGCTCCGGCCGCGGTCGCCGCTGCACCGGCCCGCTTACCGGTCAGGTGGACTCCAGTGATGGCGTCGTCGCGCCCTTCGTGGAACGCTGCTTCACACAGGAAGACGTCGCTGTTCCGCGCCGCTTCCTCCAGGCCCGGACAGGAATCCGTATCCCCGGAGTACGCCAGTGAACGGACTACTTCGGCGCCGTCCTCGGTTTTTACGGTGGCTTCCACGCGCAGGGCGTATGCCTCGTCGGCGGGATGGGCCGCCGGGTACGGGGTCACGGTGAAGGGGCCGATCTGCACCGGTTCCCCTGCCGTCCAGGAGTGGAACTCGAAGTCCTCATGCATCCCGGGGTCAGGGTCGAGGCCGTAGGCGACGGCGATCCGGTCAGCGGTCGCGGCCGGCCCAAAGACCAGCACACGGTCACGGTTCCAGCCGGTCGGATCCCAGTGCACGGCCACATGCAGCCCGCACAGGTCCATAAAGTGGTCCGGATGCAGGTGCGTGATCAGCACGGCATCAATATCCCGCAGGTCCATGTAGCGCTGGAGCGGGCCCAGGGACCCGTTGCCCAGGTCCAGCAGGATGCGCCAGTCGCGGATCCCGTCGCTGGCGGTCACCAGGTAGCAGGATGCCGGGGAAGCCGGGCCGGGAAAGGAGCCGGAGCAGCCCACGATCTTCAGTTTCATCGGGTGCCGTTCCGCCGGGCGCCGGCGGTGGCGCGCTTTTCTGCCCGAGCCTGTGACTGGGATTTGGCCGCGGCGATCATCTCCGGCGTGATCCGGGCCAGGACACCGGTGGGGTAGCGCGCTGCGACCGAATCGGCGTGCTCTACCCGGAGGACTTCGGGACCGAGGAAACGCCGGGCCAGGAGTTCGAAGGAGCCGGCATCGCCGGTGGCGACGAAGCGGTGCTGCGGCGGCGTGCCCGATTCGCGCTGCAGTCCGTGTGTGATCAGTGACCGGTACACGTCCTTGGCGGTTTCCTCGGCACTCGAGACCAGGGTGACGCCGTCGCCCATTACATAGGAGATGACGCCGGTCAGCAACGGGTAGTGCGTGCAGCCCAGGACCAGGGTGTCAACGTCATGGTCCTTCAGCGGCGCCAGGTACTCCTCGGCGACTTCGAGCAGTTCCTCGCCGGCGGTAACCCCGGCCTCGACGTATTCCACAAAGGCCGGGCAGGCCACCGAGGAGACTTCGAGGTGGGGTGCTGCGGCGAACGTGTCGTCATAGGCCCGTGAGCCCACGGTGGCAGCGGTGCCGATCACGCCAATGCGCCCGCTGCGGGTGGCTGAAACGGCCCGGCGGACGGCTGGCTGGATCACTTCGATCACCGGGATGCCGTAACGGCCGGTGTAGCGTTCACGGGCGTCACGGAGGACTGCGGCAGAGGCGGAGTTACAGGCGATCACCAGCAGCTTCACTCCGGCGTCGACCAGTTCGTCCATCACTCCCAGGGCGAAGGCGCGCACATCTGCAATCGGAAGCGGGCCGTAGGGGCCGTTCGCGGTGTCTCCGACGTAGAGAATGGATTCGTTCGGCAGCTGGTCGATGACGGCACGCGCCACGGTCAGTCCGCCGACACCGGAATCGAAAATGCCGATCGGCGCGTCTGTGGTCTTCGGCAGCGCGTCCAACAGCTGCGACGTACCGGGATGGTCAGAGCTCATGATGTATCGACAATAGTCCCCGGGCGCGTCCTGATGCACAGGAAAGTCCGTGGCCTTGGTCACACTCAGTCAGCGGGCAAGGTATCCAATAGTGCCTTCATGAGGGTTTCCTGCAGCCACGTCACGAAGTTGTAGACCAGGGCCAGGTAGTCGTCCACGTCCTGCGCGTCATCGGGTTCCGTGATGGAGTGCAGTGCCTCGGCGTCCTCGTCCGTCTCGAGCCCCAGCCTGGAGCCCAGCACCAGCCGGACGTCGTTCAGCGCCCGTGCGAAGTGCCGGGCCTGTTCGGAATCCAGGTGCAGCGGGCTCGCTTCGAGCGCCATGGATGCGGCACGCAGAGCGCCGATCTTCCCCTCGCGCAGTGACCGCTCGGTCAGCCGGCGGAACTCCAGGGCGTCGTCGTCGTTGCCGTGGACGCCGTTCGGCAGCAGCCGCAGCAGCGCCGGGTCCTCGGGCAGCTCGGCACTGGTATCCATTCCGATCATGGCGGCCAGCGGGTCCTCCTGGGCCGGAGTTTCGGGCTCGAGCATGCTGGCCACATCGGAAAACAGGTCGCGGAGCAGTGACCTCTCCCCCGGCTCCAGTGCGGCCGTGATGCCCTTGCGGGTGAGCTTGAATCCGGTTGTCAATGAGAAATCTCCTGTGGTTTGGCTGCCCCGCCTAGGGCTGATCGGCTTTCTGGAACGTGGCCCAAAGACCGTAGGAGTGCATCGCCAGGGTGTGGCGTTCAGCTTCCTCACGTGAGCCTGTGGCAACAACCGACTTGCCCTCGTTGTGCACTTCCAGCATCAGCTTGTGGGCCTTGGCTTCCGGGTAGCCGAAATAGCTCTGGAAAACATAGCTGACGTAGCTCATGAGATTCACCGGGTCGTTCCAGACAATCACCACCCACGGGACATCACTGAAGGTCAGTTCCTCGGTCCGGGTGTCGGTTTGTGTCCCGGTACCCGGGAGGGTGGCAACGCTCATGTTGTCAATTGTAGTTTGGTGCGGGCACGTCGGTGCGACGGCGGCAGCCGGACACATCGGGTGCGGCAGCGGCCCGGGCCGGCGGGATAGAGTTTTGGATGTGAACAGTCCCATCTCGTGGCAGCACCCCAACACTGCCCTGTACACCGACCACTATGAGCTGACGATGCTTCAGGCCGCGCTCCACGCCGGCACCGCCGGCCGACGGTCGGTCTTCGAAGCCTTTGCCCGCAAGCTTCCCGACGGCCGCCGCTACGGCATCGTTGCCGGAACCGGCCGCCTGCTGGAAGCGCTCCCCCACTTCCGGTTCGAGGAACCGCAGCTGGAGTTCCTTGGCTCAACCGGCGTGGTTGATGACCGGACCCTTGCCTGGCTGGCGGACTTCCGGTTCACCGGCAGCATCCACGGCTACGCCGAGGGCGAAGCCTATTTCCCCGGCTCCCCGATCCTGCAGGTGGAGGCCAGCTTCGGCGAGGCCTGCATCCTGGAAACGCTGATCCTCTCAACCCTTAACCACGACAGTGCCATTGCCTCCGCCGCCTCACGGATGAGCCGTGCCGCCGGCGGACGGCCCTGCATCGAAATGGGTTCGCGGCGCACCCATGAGGAAGCCGCCGTTGGTGCTGCCCGTGCCGCCGTGATCGCCGGTTTCGACAGCAGCTCGAATCTGGAGGCCGGACGCCGCTACGGGCTGAAGACGGTGGGAACCGCCGCGCATTCCTTCACCCTGCTGCACGACTCCGAAATCGCGGCCTTCGAGGCGCAGACGGCCTCGCTCGGGCTTGGCACGTCGCTGCTGGTGGACACGTACGACGTCGAGCAGGGCGTGCGCAACGCCGTCGCCGTCGCGGGCCAGAAGCTGGGCGGCGTGCGGCTGGACTCCGGTGACCTGGTCACCCAGGCCCAGTGGGTGCGTGAACTGCTCGACGACCTGGGCAACACGTCAACCCGGATCATGGTGACCTCGGACCTGGACGAGTACGCCATTGCTGCACTGGCCTCCGCCCCGGTGGATGCTTACGGAGTGGGTACCTCGCTGGTGACCGGCTCCGGCGCCCCGACCGCGGGCCTGGTGTACAAACTCGTGAGCCGCGAGGGCACGGACGGCAACTTCGTCGACGTGGCTAAGGCGGCCAAGAACAAGGCGTCGCTGGGCGGACACAAGTACGCCCTGCGCCGGCTGGATGAGCGCGGGCGGGCCACTGCCGAGGTAGTGGGAGTTGGTGCCCCGCCTGCCGGTGACGGCAACGACCGCCAGCTGCTGCATACCTTCGTTGACGGCGGTAACATCCAGGAGAGCTGGGCCGGCCCCGGCGCCGTCGTCCGGGCCCGGAAACGCCATGACGCTTCGCTGGCGGAACTGCCGGCATCTGCCCACCGCCTGCAGCGCGGCGAGCCCGTGATCCCGACCGAATTCGAGGAGAAGACCCGATGACCCGTGCACTGATTGTGGTTGATGTCCAGAACGATTTCTGCGAAGGCGGCAGCCTCGCCGTTCCGGGAGGAAACGATGCGGCCGGGGAGATCAGCGACTACATCGAAACCTCACGCGACCGCTACAGCGCAGTCGTCGCCACCCAGGACTGGCACATCGAACCCGGCAGCCACTTCTCCGATAACCCGAATTTCCGGGACTCCTGGCCGGTGCACTGTGTGGCCGGTACCCACGGCGCGGCACTGAACCAGGACCTGGACACGGAATTCATCGACGCCTACTTCCGCAAGGGGCAGTATGAAGCCGCCTATTCAGGGTTCGAGGGGGTGCTGGCCCCGGACGTCGAAGTCCCGCTCGGGGAACCCGACGCCGAACCGGTCCGGGATGCTGACGCCGTCAGCCTCGATGACTGGCTGCGGGACAACGGCGTGGACGAGGTGGTAATCGTCGGCCTGGCCACGGACTACTGCGTGAAGGCCACTGCACTGGACGCCATCGCCGCGGGCTACGACACCTCGGTCATCCCCGATCTGTGCCGTGGCCTGGACCGGGTTGATGTCCGCGCTGCCCTCGACGAACTCGAGGATGCCGGCGTCGAGCTCCTGGACCTCTAGCCTCTCCTCGCGAAAGCAGAAACTGCCCGTATCAGGTCCTGATACGGGCAGTTTCTGCTATGTCGGAGGCTATTTGCGGCCGATGAACCAGTCCTGGAGCTTCTCCAGCCGCTTCTGCAGCTGCTCCTCGTTGGCCTGGGCGACGGCGGGGCCGCCGCAGATCCGGCGCAGTTCGCTGTGCACCATGCCGTGCGGCATGCCCGAGCGGGCGGACCAGGCCGAAACGTTCTTCGCCAGCTGGCCCCGCAGCTCGGTCAGGTGCCGGTGGTCGGCGACGGAGGGCAGCGCCTCCGGAACCGCTTCTTCGGCAGCGCGCTTACCGCGCCGCGAAAGCTGGTCATGCTGGCGCTGGCGCAGCAGCGTGGTGACCTGGTCCGGATCCAGCAGGCCGGGAATGCCCAGGAAGTCCAGCTCTTCTTCGCTGCCGAGCGCACCGCCGGTCCCGAACTCGCCGCCGTCAAAGAGCACGCGGTCAAAGGAGGCCTGCGATTCAAGCGCCTCAAATTTCTGCTTCTGCAGCTCACCGGAGGCTTTTTCCTCCCGGTTCGCGGCTTCCATCAGCGAGTCGTCCAGGCCGAAGCCTTCCTCCTCGAGGTGATTCTCCGGCCGGTCCAGGGCGTGGTCCCGTGCGACTTCCAGTTCGTTGGCCAGGATCATCAGGTTCGGCACGGATGGCAGGAACACCGACGCTGTCTCTCCGCGCTTCCGGGCACGCACAAAGCGGCCGACGGCCTGGGCAAAGAACAGCGGGGTCGCCGTCGAGGTGGCATAAACGCCGACGGCCAGGCGCGGCACGTCCACGCCTTCGGACACCATGCGCACGGCCACCATCCAGCGCTGGGTCCCGGCTGAGAACTCGTCGATCTTTTCGGAGGCTTTGGCGTCGTCGGACAGGATGACAGTGGGTGATTCCCCGGTAATCTTCTTCAGCTGCCCGGCGTAGGCGCGGGCGTCCTCGTGGTCCGTCGCGATCACCATGGCCCCGGCATCGGGCACCGACCGCCGGACTTCGCTGAGACGCCGGTCGGCTGCGGCCAGCACGGCCGGAATCCATTCGCCGGCCGGGTTGAGCGCGGTGCGCCAGGCGTGGGCGGTGATGTCCTTGGTGACTGCCGCTTCGCCGAGCGACGCCGCCATTTCCTCGCCCGCGCTGGTCCGCCAGCGCATCTGCCCGGAGTAGGCCATGAACATCACCGGGCGGACCACGTGGTCCTTCAGGGCCTGGCCGTAGCCGTAGGTGTAGTCGGCCTTGGACCGGCGGATGCCGGCGCCGTCCTCGAGGTACTCGACGAACGGAATCGGTGCCGTGTCGGAGCGGAACGGGGTTCCGGTCAGGGCCAGGCGCTTGGTCGCCGGTTCGAAGGCTTCACGGATGCCGTCGCCCCAGGACAGGGCGTCGCCGCCGTGGTGGATTTCATCCAGGATGACCAGGGTGCGGGCTGCTTCGGTCTTGGCCCGGTGCAGCATCGGTTTGCTGGCCACCTGTGCATAAGTCACGGCCACGCCAATGAACCCGTGGCCGTGCCGGCCGTCGGCGTTCTTGAAGTTGGGGTCCAGGGCCAGTCCGACCCGCGCGGCGGCGTCGGCCCACTGCCGCTTGAGGTGATCAGTCGGCGCGACCACGGTAATCCGGTTGACGATGCCGCGGTCCACCAGTTCCGTGGCCACCCGCAGGGCGAAGGTTGTTTTACCTGCACCGGGGGTAGCGACGGCGAGGAAGTCGCTGTCATTTTTGGCGAAGTATTTTTCCAATGCTTCGGCCTGCCACTGCCGCAGCTTCGGTGCTGTCCCCCAGGCCGCCCGTTCAGGGTAGGCAGGAGGCAGCGCTGTTCCACCGCCGAAAAGGGTATCGGGACTCACGCTTGGGAAGGCACCTTTCCGGTACTTGGTCTAACAATTGCACTGCGGATACCCGCTGCCGTTCCTAGAACGGCGAAGACCGCCAGGGCCAGCCACATCACGGCGAAGGATGATCCTTCCTGGGATGTTCCCGGCAGGGCCACCACGGCAAACAGGGCGCCGCCGACGGTGGTTCCCGCCACGGCCCCGACCTGGTCCGAAAGCTGAAGGGAAGCTGAGTTCCGGCCCCGGTCCGCCGCGGAGGACGCATCCAGGACCATTACGGATGTGCTGGACAAAGCCGCTCCCATAGCGACCCCGGCCAGTGACCAGACCATAACCAGCATCCAGAACGGAGCCTGGGCTCCGGCCAGCAGGCCGGTTCCGGCAACCGCCACGGCCAGGAGGCCGGAGCCGCCCGCCAGCAGCAGGTAACGCTTTCGGGTAACCCTCGCCTGGACGAAGGATCCAATGGCCCAGCCTACCGCGCCGACTGTCAGCGCGATTCCAGCCGTGGCCGCGCTCACGCCGTACACGGCCAGCAGCATCACCGGCATAAACGCCTCAGCGGCGACGAACGCTGCGTTGATCAGTCCGCGTGTCGCGACGACGGAGGGCATCCCCCGCCGCAGCCACAGAGTGCCCGCGGGCAACAGCACCACCAGCGCAGCGACAGCGGCAACGATTCCCACAGCAGTGACCGCGGCGGCCACGGGGGAACCCGTCGCTGCCGTCTGGTTTCCCGCCCACTGCGCGGCGAAAACGCCTGCGGCCAGGAAGATGCCCCACAGGCCGCGCCGGCGTCCGAGGGCCCGGTCCAGGGCGGGGTTATCAGGAGCACCCAGATGCCGGACCCGGGGCCAGACCAGAGCGGCAGCCACCAGGACTATCGGTATAGCCGCGGCAAACACCCACCGCCAGCTCGCATACTGGGCCAGCAGCCCGGCCACCAGCGGACCCACCATCGACGGAAGGATCCAGGCCGTGGATACCCAGCCGAAGACCACCGGCTGCATCTTTGACGGATAGACCTCGCCGATGATCACGTACAGTGCCACGACCATTGCCCCGCTGCCCAGGCCGGAGACCGCCCTCCCGGCGGTAACCTGCCAGAACTCGCCGGCTACCGAGGACATCACCAGTCCCGCCACGAGCAGCGCCATGCCTGTTACCAGCGGGCGGCGCGGCCCCTCGGCGTCGCACCGGGAGCCGGCCAGCACGGAACCCAGCAGCGAGGCGGTCAGGAACATGGAGAACGCCAGCCCGTAGCCCGCTCCGGCGCTCAGCTCCCCCGCGACCACCGGCATCGCCGTGGTGACGGCCATGGCTTCGAACGCCGCGCACGTCACGATCGCGATCACGCCCAGGGTCAGCGGACGGTACGCAGAGGACATTGCGCCCTCGGGCCGGCCCTTGGGCAGGGGATCACTCATGGAGGCATCAGGACTTACTGCCGTCTTAGGGTTCGACGGCGACGAAGGGCGTCAGGGAAGTGTCGGGGTACCGGCTACTTCTTGTCGCCGGAGTCCTTACCGGGACGAAGGCCTTCGTAGATTTCCTTGCACTCCGGGCACACCGGGAACTTTTTGGGATCGCGTCCCGGTGTCCAGACCTTGCCGCAGAGCGCGATCACGGGTTCACCCGACAGGGCGGACTCCATGATCTTTTCCTTGCGGACGTAGTGCGAAAACCGTTCGGCGTCTCCCGGTTCGACGAGTTCGCGCTGCTCTTCGCGTTCAATGACGGCGGTGGAGGAACCGCTGTCCGCCCGGCGCATTGGATCGGATTCGAAAGGATCAGGAGGCAGAGTCATGCATCCATCTTAGTACGCGGCACCGTGGCTATTTGTTGACCGAAACCGCCAAAAGCACTTCCGGTCCGCGCCGGTCCAGCCAGCGGCCGCCCACCCGGATGCCCGCCACCAGCAGACCGGATCCGAGCACGATTCCAACCGCCAGCGTGACCCAGCCCCAGACGGGACCCGCGCCGAAAGCATAGGCGATAGCCGGAGCCAGCAGCGGCAGTGCCAGCAGCAGCTGCATCAGCAGCCACAGGCCCTGGGCGATCATGGTGCGTCCGGTGGACCCGGGCGGGGTCTTGAACGCGCTCTCCCCCGGCAGCGGGACGTTGTACGTGTAACGGGCCGAGAACACACTGGAGAGCCCAAGGCCGCTCAGCAGCAGCCCGAGGGACAGTCCCAGCAGCACCGGCACGGCTTCGGGCCGCCCGAGGATGACCGGCGGCAGCACTGCCGCCAGGATGGTGGCAGGCAGGGCGAACACTGCGCACGCGATAACCCGGCCGGCCCGGTCTGCCATCCCGGTCACCCCGGCTGAGACGTGCAGCGCGAACGCGGTGTTGTCATAGGAGATGTCAGCGGAAATCCCGAAGGCCAGCAGAAAGGCCACCAGCGGGCCAAGCGCGAGGACGGCAGGGGGCAGGTCGCCGCCGGTCTGGACCGCGAAGATCATCACGAGCGCCAGGACGGGAACGATGACCAGCGAGATGCTGTAGCGCGGGTCCCGGATCCAGTAGGTCAGCGCGCGGGCCGCCACGGCTCCCGTGGGCGTGGCGGGGAAGCGTCCGAACAGCCCGAGCTTACCGGCGCCCCTGCGGACGGCGGAGTTATGCGCCGGGGTGACCAAGGCACGCTGCAGAAGCGTTTTCCACGCCCAGGCTGCCAGCACCAGGAACAGTACCGAAATCGCGAACCGTGCCGCCGCGGTTCCGGGGCTGCCCAGTGCGACGTCGCCCGCGACCGCCCAGCTGCTGCCCAGCGGCGTCCAGGCCAGGATTCCGGCCAGTCGGGCCAGGATATCCCCGGAGTCGGCGAAGGCCGTCGCCAGGGAGCCGATGATGGGTCCCAAAAGCACCAGCGGAATAATGATGACCAGGCCGGCAACGTCCTTGAACCGGCGGGAACTTGCCAGGGACGTTGTGGCGGCAACGCCCAGCCGGGCCAGCACCACGCAGGTCAGGACGGCGACGGCGGCGGCCGGGATGCCGGCGAGGACTGCAGCCGGGTGCTGCCACCAGGAAGCGGCCTGCACCAGCGCGGCCAGCAGGGTAACGATGCCGGGGATTCCGATCAGCGAACCAAGGGCCAGTCCGATGATCATTTGCCGCATGGGGATGGCGAACGTAACGAACCGCGCGGGATCCAGGGTCATGTCGACGCCGGTGGCAACAACGGGAATGACCGCCCAGCCGAGCACAGCCGCGGATCCGCCAAGGATCACCACGGTGCGGGCCAGCTCCGGATCGGAGAAGTTCAGGAAGAACAGGCCGCCCATCAGCAGCGTCAGCACCCCCAGGCCGTAGAGCGCGCCGAAAATGATACCGACCAGCTGCCACGGGCTGCGGCGCAGGGAGTTGCGCAGCAGGAGGAGCTTGAGCCTTAGGAGGTGCGCAACCATGCCAGGCCCTCCGAGGTGCTGCGGCCACCGACCAGCTGAACGAAGGTTTCTTCCAGGCTGCGTCCGGCACGCACCTCGTCCACGGTTCCTGCCGCGAGAACGTTTCCACCTGCCACGACGGCCACGTGGTCACACATCCGCTGGACCAGGTCCATAACGTGGCTGGAAACGATGACGGTTCCGCCCGAAGAGACGTAGCTGGCGAGGATGTCCCGGATGTTGGCTGCGGAGACCGGGTCCACCGCTTCGAACGGTTCGTCGAGGACAAGCAGCCGGGGCGCGTGGATGAGCGCGGAGGCCAGGGAAATTTTCTTCGTCATACCGGCGGAGTAGTCCACCACCAGGGTGCCGGCGTCGGCGGTCAGATCCAGTGCGGCGAGCAGGTCGGCGACCCGGCCGGCCACAGTTTCCCGGTCCATGCCGCGCAGCAGCCCGGCGTAGGTAACCAGCTGTTCACCCGTCAGCCGGTCAAAGAGCCGCACGCCGTCGGGCAGTACCCCCATGATGCGCTTGGCTTCAAGCGGGCGGGCCCACACATCCACGCCATGGACCCAGACCTGGCCGTAATCCGGCCGCATGAGCCCGGTAGCCATGGACAGTGCGGTGGTCTTGCCCGCTCCGTTGGGCCCAACGAGTCCGTAGAACGATCCGGCAGGTACGTCCAGGTTGATCCCGTTCACGGCGATCTTCTCGCCGAAGCGTTTGGCCAGGCCCCGGATGGCCAGCGCCGGGGTGCCGTCGGCTGTGCTTGGGGAAACCAGCGGCGCCGTGGCGGCGTGTGCCGGCGGCGTTTCCGGTCCGTGCTGGGGGGTGGGACGCTCGGGTGTCTCGCTCATGCCAGTAACGCTAGCAACTTCAGTCCCGCGGTCCCTCCGTCTTGTGAACGAATTCGGCCGCAGCCCCGCAGGCCCGAAACCCCGCCATGGGGACTAGGGAACGACGCCGGTGCTCCCGGCTGGCGGGGTTTGGGTTGGCAGAGCCGGGAGTGAACGAGGGGCTGGGCTAGAAGAGAGCCCGGGCCAAGGCGGAGCGGGCCTTCGTGACCCGAGGGTCTGAGCTGCCGGTGATTTCGAAAAGGTCCAGCAGCCGCAGGCGAACCCGTTCCCTGTCCTCGCCGGCGGTCCGCGCAATCAGGCGGACCAGACGGTTGAAGGCGTCCTCAACGTGGCCGCCGGAGGTGTCCAGATCGGCTACCGCCAGCTGGGCGTCAATGTTGTCCGGTTCCTCGGCGCCTGCCTTGCGAATGGCGTCGGCATCGGCATCCTGGAGCCGCTGCATCAGTTCCACCTGCGCCAGCCCGGCCTTTGCCTCCGCGTCTGCGGGCTGTTCGGCCAGTGCCCGGCGGTAGGCGGAGGCAGCGGCGTCGTAATCTCCCGCAACGATCGCGTCGTAGGCTTCCTGGTGCAGCGGTGGAAGGGGTGCTTCCTCCGGGGCCTGGGCGGCGCCGTCGGCCAGGGAACCGTTGACACCGTTGGCGTCCGCCACCTGCATCAGCTCGTCCAGGAGAGCGCGCACTTGTTCAGCCGGCACGGCCCGGTCGAAAAGCGGCACGGGCTGGCCCTTCACGACGGCGGCGACCGTCGGAACGGAAACTGCCTGGAAGGCCTGGGCGATCTGCGGGTAGGCATCAACGTCGACGTTTGCGACCAGCACTTTGCCGTTGCGGCTGGCTGCCTCCTGCTGCAGCACCGCGGTCAGCTCAGCGGATTCCGGACTGCGGGCGGAGTACATGTTCACGATCACCGGCACCGTCGCCGAGAGCTGCACGACCTGCGGGAAGGACTGCTCAGTCACCTCGACCACATACGTGGCAGCTTCTGAGTCCTGCCCGCCGGACGCCGCCGCGGGCGGAGGAGCACTGGCTTTGGCTTTGAGCGCGGAGAGGTCCACAGCCCCCCGAAGGTTCATTGACGGTGACGGCGCGGGCCGGTGGTTCGGTGTGCTCATGGCCTCAACCCTAGTACGGCGACGGCACCCCGGGGCAAGTAGGCCCCAAATACAGCCGGCGGTGCCGCGGCACCGCCGGTGCTGTTCCCGGGAGGTTTACTTGAGCTTGGCGGAGAGCAGTTCCTGCGCTGCGCCAATGACCTCCACCTGGTCCTGGCTGCCGGCCGCCGGGACATAGAGCATCACGGCTTCGCCGTGGGTGACGTCGATCCCGGCCTCCGTGTTCTTTTGGCCGGTGAGGGTCTCATAGATGGTGCCCTCGAGGTTGATTGAGTCGCCTGCTTCACGCGGGACGCTGGAGTAGCTGTGGGACATATACCCAAAGACGATCGCCCCGCCGTCAGCCGTCCGCAATGCACGCGTGTCCTCTGCAACCGGCGTGTGCTTGAAGGAGATTGAGGCGAACTCGTTGTCCGGATTCGACGTGACCTTGGACTGGAACGTGGTCACTGCCTCCGCGAAGCTGTTCGCGGCGAACGTGTCCTTGTGGGAACCGTCCGGGTTGGTCAGCGCGTCTGCCAGGGCATCCACGGCACCCTGAGGGGACAGAATCAGCCCTTCCCCGGAGTCCGCTGCGGCAGCGGAGACACCCGCGCCGTCAGACGGAGGCTGCGGGAAGGTGGTTCCCGGCAGCATCTGAATGGCTGAGACAAGCTTGTAGTTTTCCCGAGGGGAGGCCTGAACGAGCATCAGGGCCTGCGGCACAGTGTTGTCTTCGCCCTGGGTGACGGCGACGACGGTCCGCGGGAAGTCGGTTCCGGAGGACACCATGTCCGTCAGCAGCGGAGAGGCAGCGACGGCGGCGGGAGCCTTGGTGTCCGGCGCTTTGGCTGCGGCAGCATAGTTCGCTTCCCGCAGGGACAGGGCCGTGGAGCCGGCGCGTTCCTTCAGCAGGGAGGCGTCCTTGGCGGCGTCGGCCTCCTGTACGGTGCCTGCCACAGATCCCAGGATCCGGGTCAGCTGGCTGTCCAGGACTACGGGCTGGGATGCTTCCGTGCTGCCTTCCTGCGTGGCCGAGGCCGCACCCGGAACCATGGCGAGAGCGAGCCCGCCGGCAAGGGCTGCGGTGAGCATTCCGGCCAAGCCCCGGTGGACGGTGGGGGCTCCGCCGGCGCTGAACCGGCTGACTCCGGTACTCTGTCCGCGCTTGGCGACGGTCCTCATAGCGGCTGTGTCCGATTCGCGGACGGCACGGCGGCTTCCGGGGGCCGGCGGCGTTCCGCCGTTGCTCCGGGCGATAAAGGCCAGGGCCAGGCCGAGCACGGCGATCAGCGCACCCGCCACGATCAGCGGGACGGCAAACGGCGTCCCTTCGTCGTTGGCCCAGCTGACGGTGATATCCGTGGGGGCGGCGGCGGTGCCGTCAGAGGCGATGAGGACAGACCAGTCGCCCTGGGCCGGCGGGGTCCAGGAGTAGGAGATTTCGCCTTCCCCGGTTTCCTCGTTGACCCACAGATCCGACCCGGCCGGGTTCGGGACTGTGTCTTCGCCCTCTGTGGTCTCGGCGGCGAGGGAATCCTTTTCTCCGCTGCTTACCCGGGTCACGGCTGCATCGCCGATCCAGGCGTCAACGTCCGATGCCCGTCCAACGGCAAGGAAAGCTCCGGCATCGCCCTCCGAGCGGACCGTAATTTCTGCGCCGTCGGCCCGCGAGGCGAGCAGCCCGGCGTCGAGCACTGTCACCGGCGCGGCACCAGCGTCTGCGGGGGCCTGCGCTGTCACCGTCTCCGGAGGTGCCCAGAATGTCCGCTGGCCGATTCCGACCAGCATGATCAGCACTCCGAGCACGATCAGCGGAACTGCAATTTTGTTTCGCACAACTTACCTATCGTCGGTCACGGTCCTCCGCGCGCCTGTAGGCAGCGGTGACGGGACTTGAGCCCCATGGATACCGTCATGGCGGTTGGTTTATAACCCTATGGTAACGAAATCCCTTTCAAGAGCACATTTCGGCGTCACCCTCCTTGTCAGCCTACGACAGCGGGCCTTCGCACCGTACTGGCCGTTCACTGATAATCTGGCGCCGCAGCATAGCCACGGAATCCGAGAACACCAGTACCGAATGCAGGGAGAACGACGCCGATGAGCGAGGACGACGACCGGGAACTCCCCGTCGACGAGCCACTCCCCACCCCCGGCGAGGACGTTGAACGCCGCGCGGGCTGGATGGAATCGGTCGGCTCCCGGATAAGACAGCTGCTGGTCCGTGTGCCGGGAGCCCGTCCGCGCCCGCACTTCGACGTTCCCCCGGAGACCCCGGTCCCGGGCGGGGCAGCGGAACCTGAGGTGGACGAAGACGCCGACCTCACGGACGAACGGCTCCGGTTCGGAGGGGTTCCGGTGCCTGACAGCCGCAGCCGGGGCCCGGAGGGACATCCCATCCGCTTCGGGTTTATGTTCACGGTCGGCGTTGGTTTCGCGCTGCTCTTGTTCTTCATCTTCACCAACGTTGGTGAGCTCCTGGTCTGGATCGGCGCTGCCCTCTTCATCGCGCTGGGCCTTGACCCGGTGGTCCGCTGGCTCAGCGCCCGCGGCGTTCCCCGGCCCGCGGGAATCGCCATCACCGTCCTGGTCCTGGCAGGAGCCATTGCCGGCTTCTTCGCCAACCTGATCCCTACGATCGTCAGCCAGACCACGGAGATCATTAACGCTGTCCCCGGCTACGTGGACCGGTTCCTGTCATCGGATTTCTTCGTCTCGATTGAACGCCAGTACCAAATCCAGGAACGCATCGATGAGGAAGTCCAAAAGTTCTTCTCCAACGCCGATGCGGTGGGCGGAATCTTCGGCGGTGTACTCAGCGTTGGCACGGTGATCGCGAACGGACTCTTCGGCGCGCTGATTATCCTCGTCCTAACGCTGTACTTCCTGGCATCGCTGCCTTCCATGAAGAAATGGGCCTACCGGCTTGCTCCGCGCAGCCGGCGCCGCCGGGTGGAAGCCCTCTCGGAGGAGATCACCAGCAGCGTCGGCAACTACGTCATCGGCCAGGGTTTTGTGGCACTGCTGGACGCGCTCTACGCCTTCGTCATCATGACGATTACCGGTGTCCCGTTCTCGGTGCTGCTGGCGTTTGTCGTGGCGCTGCTGGCGTTCATTCCCCTGGTGGGCCCCCCGATCGCCCTGGTACTCGTGTCCCTCGTTGCGCTGACAGCGAGCTGGCAGACCGCCGTTGTCTTTGCGATCCTCTACATGGCCTACCTGCAGTTCGAAGCCTATTTCGTCTCCCCGCGCGTGATGCAGCGCGCTGTTGCGGTCCCGGGGGCGGTGGCTGTCATTGCGGTCATCGCCGGCGGAACCCTACTGGGTGTCCTAGGTGCCCTGATCGCCATTCCGACGGCGGCCGCAGTCCTGCTGCTGATGAAGGAAGTCGTTATTGCCCAGCAGGACCGGCGCTAGCCGGACGGTCTTCGCCAGGGCTCAGGGCTCAGCGGGCTCAGGGCTCAGGGCCAACCGGGCTCAGTCGGGCGGACTCAGGGCCAACCGGGCTCAGGCGGGAGGCATCGATCAGCGCCTCCGGCTGGCTCCCTGCCTGGTCTGCCAGCAGCGTGCGTGCCAATGGCGGCGGTCCTCCACCGCCGTCTGCCGCCCGAAGAGGGAATCTTCCTGCCACACCACCAGGTGTTCGATTCCGGGCGGAATAACCTGCCCGCAGCCGGGGCACCGGTAGTCCTTGGCCGCGTTCCTGGCCGTGATCCTGCGCACTGACCATTCGCCGTCGGACGCGCTTTCCCGTTCCGGAATTCCGGACCGCGCCCGGTCCAGGTCAATCTCCGGCACCGGAGCCGCCCATTTGCGCCGGGCGTTGCGGCCGGCCGCCGTGCTGGAGGCGGGCAGCTGGCGGCGTGGGCGGTTGGAACGGGGCATAAAACCATTTTGCCGCAGCGGAGCCGGTAAAGTGCAACTGTGCGTTTAGTGATAGCCCGGTGCTCTGTTGACTACATCGGCCGCCTCCGTGCCCATCTGCCCCTTGCAACCCGCCTCCTGATGGTGAAGGCGGACGGCTCCGTCCTGATCCATTCCGACGGCGGCTCCTACAAGCCGCTGAACTGGATGAGCCCTCCCGCGACCCTCCGCATCACCGAGCCGTCCGAGGATGACGCTGAAGCAGGCGTTGTTGAAGTCTGGAACGTGCAGAGCGCCAAGACGGACGACAAGCTGGTGATCAGCGTCTATGAACACCTTTCCGACGTCGCGCATGATCTCGGGACCGACCCCGGGCTGATCAAGGACGGCGTGGAGGCGGACCTCCAGCGGCTGCTGGCCGAACAGATCACGAAGCTGGGTGACGGCTACACCCTGATCCGCCGGGAATACATGACGGCCATCGGCCCCGTTGACATCCTGGCCCGGGACGCCGCCGGCGCCACGGTGGCGGTCGAGTTGAAGCGCCGCGGCGACATTGACGGCGTGGAGCAGCTCACCCGCTACTTGGAACTGCTCAACCGTGACCCGCTCCTCTCCCCCGTGCGCGGCGTCTTCGCAGCCCAGCAAATCAAGCCCCAGGCGAAGGTCCTGGCCGCGGACCGGGGCATCGAATGCCTCACGCTGGACTATGACGAAATGCGCGGCGTGGACGACAGCGCTTCCCGCCTGTTCTAACTCCGCTTACCAGCCGCTTTCTTTGCCCTTGAACCCGGCACTTTGGAGCGTCTCTGCCTGCCTGATTACCGGCCCCCAATGGGTGCAAATATCAGCGGAAAGTTTCTGCCAACTTTTTCGTCAAATCCGTTGACGGGTCTTTAGCCGTATGTAACGCTATAGGCAGTCTTTGTGTAGGTGTATTTTCATGCTCGCAAGACGGTTGCGAGCGTGAAGCTCCTGTAGGAACTGCCGGTAGGCAGGGAACCTGGACTTCCCGCTTCTGTAACAACCACAGGCACGAGGTGTGCCGGTTCAGTTCCAATATAGGAGACATCAAATGGCACAGGGCACGGTTAAATGGTTTAACGCCGAAAAGGGTTTCGGCTTCATCACTCCGGATGATTCCGACGGCGACGTTTTCGTCCATTACTCGGAAATCCAGTCGAACGGGTTCAAGACCCTCGACGAAAACCAGCGCGTTCAGTTCGAGATCGGCCAGGGCGCCAAGGGCCCCCAGGCCACCGGCGTAACCGCGGTCTAGTTTCTTCGAACACCAAAAGCGGGGACTTACCGTCCCCGCTTTTGTTGTCTCCGGGCGCTTTGTTGTGTCCGGGGGCTTTGTTGTGTCCGGGGCTTTGTTGTCTCCGGGCGCGGGCTTTGTTTGTTCGGGTGCTTTGTTGGGTACGGGGTTTTCTGGTGGGCCGATCCTTGTTGAGGCAACGTCCCTCCTGTGGCGTCCGCGGGCCTGCAGCTCTGGCGGCCTCGTCGGTGCGCAGCTCTGGCGACCTCGCCGGCTGAGGCGGCCGTGCGTGCGCAGATCTGGCGACCTCCCCGAAGAACAACTCACCTTATCTGCGCACCCAACCATCCCAGCCACTCCGCAGCGGTCCGTAGGTGTGAGCTCTAGCCGCCTTCCAGGCCGAACGATCCGTGGGTGCG
>NZ_DALZXY010000001.1:58730-96761 GCF_031988865.1 Arthrobacter sp. | reverse complement strand
CGCTCCTCAAGCTGGGCGATCAGTTCGTCGTCGGCGCTGAAGGCCTCCACGATGATCAGGTCGGGGTCCGCCGCGTAGAGGGTGTCCAGATCAGGCTCCCCGCGCGTGCCCACATCGGTGACGCCCTCCGGGATGGTCTCGGCGCTGACGTAGGTGCCGTAGCCGTCAGTGTCGGAGACGGCGACCGGGGTGACGCACAGCGTGAGGGCGTCCTCGATCTGCTGCCATTCCAGCACGGCGATGCGCTCGGCCGGCTTGTCCAGTTCCACCGTGCGGCCGACGCCGTCGGTGAGCGAGACCGGGCCGGTCGCCGTCGTGGTGGTGTCGTCGGCGCAGGCCTGAGACGTGGCGGCCGTTGCCGCGTCGGCCGGTTCCTCCACATCGGTGGTGCCGCACGCGGACAGGGTCAGCGCAGCGGCAACCAGCATGGAGGCTGTGGCGGCTAGTGGGCGGAGTCGGGTCATGGGGGTGCCTCTCGGATGGGTGGTTAAGATCAGGCTTTGGCGGCGGACCGGCCGCGGGTGGCATGCCGGCCCACGGGGTCGATACGGATGCGGCTGGTGCCCGGGTCGACGCTGACCTCAACGCGGATGTCATACACGTCGCCGATATTCTGCTCGGTCAGCACATCCAGCGGTGCTCCGGCGGCATGGATGCGGCCAGCGGACATCAGCAGCAGGTGATCGGCCACGCGGGCGGCCTGGTCCAGGTCATGCAGGACAATTCCTACGGCGACTCCGGCGTCGTCCGCCAGGTCACGGACCAGGTCCAGGATCTCGATCTGGTAGCGCAGGTCCAGGTGGTTGGTGGGTTCGTCCAGGAGCACGACGCCGGTCTCCTGGGCCAGGCAGGCGGCGAGCCAGACACGCTGGACCTCCCCGCCGGACAGCTCGCTGACGGACCGGCCGGACATGTCGTGGACCCCGGTGGCGGCCATGGCCCGGGTGATGACGCGGTGGTCTTCAGCGGAGAGCCCGGCGAACCGGTGCCGGTAGGGGTGCCGTCCGAACGCGACGACTTCACTGACGGTCAGGCCCTGGGGAGCGGGCCGGGACTGGGAGAAGAGCGTCACCTCGCGGGCGAACTCGCGGGAGGTCAGTGCCGTTACGGACCGGTCAGTGGGGGTGCCAGTTCCGCGATCGCCCGCGCCGGAGCCGTGGGTGCCGCGGGATCCGCGCTCGCCGTCGCCGTCGTCGTTCCCGTGCAGTGTGATCAGCCCGCCGTCCAGGCGGTGCAACCGGGCCATGGACCGCAGCAGTGTCGATTTCCCGCTGCCGTTGGGGCCAACCAGTGCCGTGACCTGTCCCGGCTGGAACGTCAGGGAGACGCCGTGGACCACGGCGTCTCTCCCGTACCCCAGGCGCACCTGCTCGCCGCTCAGCGCCGTCGCCGGCCGCGCAGCTGTCTCCGGTTCGCCGGAGGTATCCTCCCGCTCAAGGCGTCGGGTGTTTCTCCGGGACATGGCAAACCTCAGGGCAGAAGGAACGTACGTGGATCAAGCGGGTATCGCGCGGCCGGGCCGCTTCGACCGCCCGGGAGGGGAGGTTAGGCTTGCCTTGCCTAACAAACAATAGGAGTTAGGGGGAGCGGACGCAATCCGGGTCCGGGCGCACGTCACACGGCGCATAATTTCACGCACAAGGTCATCGGCCCTGCCCCGACGGACCGAGCCGCAGTGGGCCGCCAGGCCTGGCGACGCGCGGGATCGCGGATGAAGCCAGCACTACACTCGTGTCATGGCGGAGAAAGCGAAGAGTGTTGCAGAGTATCTCGGTGCGCTCGACCCCGAGTACCGGGCAGAACTCGAGCGGATCCGCACGCTCGTCACCCAACTCGTGCCGGACGCCGAAGAGACCATGAGCTACGGGATGCCGACGCTCAAATATAAGAACCGCGCACTGGTGTACTTCACCGCATCCAAGAAGCACATGAGCTTCTATCCCTCTTCATGGGCGATCGAGGAGCTGCGGGACCAGCTCGAGGACTACAAGACCACCGAACACTCGATCCGATTCACGCTGGACAAGCCCCTGCCCAGCCGTCTGGTCGAAGACCTTGTTCGCGTGCATGTGCGCGAAATTGACGCCAACCGGCAGTAGAGGCCGGGTTCGAAGGATCAGTAGTGCGCTGGCACTGGTACGTCTGATTGCCCTGCTGCGAATGTACCCTCTAAAACCCTCCGTTTTGGGTCAAATCGACCTTTAGGGGATTTCCCTCCGGTGCGCTCAGGAGGGAAATCCCATTACGGCAGGGTTTTCCCAATTCGGAGGGAAACAGCGCCACACAACGGTGGGTTTTTCCCGAAGCGGAGGTGAACGGGTCACACGACGGGTGGGTTTTCCCGAAGCGGAGGGACACGGCGACACACAGGTAGACTCACCCGCCGCGCAGCAGCCTAGGGAACCTTTCTTCCCGGAGCTTCCGGCCCGGTGGGCCAGCGGAGCAGCGCGGCGGCGTCGACGGCGTGGGGCAGGACGCCGTCGGGCACCAGCAGGAGGCTGGCGTCAGTCAGGGCAGCCGCGCGGACCAAAGCGGCCGGCGCCGGAACCTGGCCGAGGACCTCTGCTCCAAGAGTCTGCTCCTGGGCGCTGGCCACCCAGGGCTCGGCATCGAGGGCGAACAGATGGCGGTCGGCCAGGGCTCTGTCATTCAGGATCAGCACCTCCACCTGGGCCTGCTGGAGGGCGGTCACCACTTGGCCGAAGCCAGTGACGGATTCCGGGTTGGCCTGCCCCTCCTGGAGGGCGAGGCGGTCCATGATCTGCTCCTGCTCAGCAGCCCACAGCAGGGCGATGCGTTCCTGGATCTCGTCGTCGAAATGGCCGTTGGCTGATCCTGAAGTGCGCGGATGGGAATCGATCATGCTGACCAGTGCCTTGTGCGCTTCGGTGAGCTGGTCCCGGACGAGGCCCCGCGCCCGGACGTCACCGGCGAGCACAATCAACTTGGCTCCGCTGCTGTCCGCAATCCGGTCGATCTCCTCGGCAACCTGATCAGCGTTGCGCCGCCAGATCTGTTCGGTCTGCCGCTGGAACTTGTCCTGTGACCAGCCTCCAGCCGGGAGCTTGGTGATGTCTTCTGTCTCCCCTTCGACGTCCTGGACGGTGGCGGGATGGCCGCCGCCGGCATACTCCAGCCGGATCTCCGCGTCCTCACGGGAGGCTTCGGCGACGATGTAGGGGAATTCCTCGGGGCGGTGCTTGAGCAGCGGCAGCAGGTCTGGGATCGGGTCCACCGAGACTCGTTCCGGTAGCACGAGCGGGCCGGGCAGCACTTCGTTCAAGGCCACTGTGCCCTGCTGGATGAGAAGGAACCGCGACACCGGGGAGGGGTATCCGTCCGCGGGGAGTACTGCAGTTTCCGCGGCTTCCTGGTCCTGGGGCGGGGCACCCTGTTTGGCCAGCGCCCTCCTGACGTCGCCCGGGCGGACCTCGGCGGCTTCCAGGCTGTCTGTGGTCCCAGCTGAAGCGTCTACGTACGCGACGCACCAGGGCCCCTTGCGCCGGTAAAGGTCAGCAAATTCGTGGAGTTTCCGGGTCATCTTGGTCTCCTTCGCAGCCCTGCAGCGATTCAATCCGTGATCCACGCTAGCACCGGCGTCTGCGGCATTTATAGGGGCTGGCGAAGTCGCTGCCCAGCAGGCCATCCAGAAGCATGGTGACCTGAGGTTGCCGGCATCTTTGAGCGGCTGGGGTTTGCGGCGCATCTACTTCGCGGCCCGGGCCCGCCTTGTCTTCGCATCGTCAAAGAGGGTCTTCACGGTGGCAACGGCGCCTCCCAGTCCAAAGAAGAGCACCGCGGCGGTCCACCAGCTCAAATACCCTCGCTCCCAGCCGTCCACGACGGCCTCCGAAGGATCGTCCGGGTTGTAGTAAACAGTCACCGATTGCCCGGTCAGGGCCTCCGGGGCGTCTTGGCGAGGAAAGATTCCGCCCGTCCGCACCACCTGATCCAAGTACACCCAATGGGGAAAGGAAGGATCCGGCGCCGGAAACACCGTGACGGCGATGGTCTCGCGGGAACGGCCGGCGGACTGCTCATAGAAGTACAGGACGGTGCCCGTGACGGCGGTCCCGGATTCGATAAGGTTCCGGTCGCTCTGCACTCCATGGACGCCGAACCCTCCGATCAAGAGCCCGGCGACGAGCGAAAGCCCAGTCACCAGCAGGGTAGGCGCTGGCTGTTTCCTTTTGGCCCATAGGGTTTTGAGGCTTCGGCGTCGGGGCATCAGGCGCGTTCCTCCAGGCATGCGGGCATGGGTTCCTCCTCCACCGGGGGGACAGAAACGGCGTACCGCCCAACTCCGTTCGAATCTAGCACCCACGGAGTTGCTGCAGATTCGAAGCAACGACGCCGGCATCCGCACCTGCGTGTGACTTCCCCCGCTTCGCGGAATATCCCCGGCCGTTCCCTCGGTTGTTGCTGGAGATACGAACTTCAGCTCAGGACCCTCCGGCCCTGAAGCGAGCGATAGAAAGAACCCCTTAGTGAACCTGTTTACCCCGCTGACCCTCGGCGCCATGGAACTGCCCAACCGCCTGGTAATGGCCCCGCTGACCCGTATGCGCGCCGATCTGAACGGCGTGCCCACTGACATGATGATCGACTACTACCGCCAGCGGGCATCGCTTGGCCTCATTGTCAGTGAAGGCATCTACCCGTCCTTCACCGGTCAGGGCAACACACGGATGCCGGGTCTGGTCACCGACGAGCACGTCGCCGGCTGGAAGAAGGTCACCGACGCCGTGCACGCCGCCGGCGGCCGGATCGTGGCCCAGCTGATGCACTCCGGCCGTGTGGCCCACGAGAACATCAACGGTGGACGCGGCGCCGTCGCCCCCAGCGCCATCGCGCTCGAGGGTATGGCTCACACCTACGACGGCAAGCAGCCCTACCCGGTGCCGCACGCCCTGACCGAAGCCGAAATCCCCGGCGTCGTGCAGGAATTCACGTCCGCGGCCGTGAACGCGATGAAGGCAGGGTTCGACGGCGTTGAACTGCACGGTGCCAACGGTTACCTGCTGCAGGAATTCCTCTCCCCGGTCTCCAACACCCGCACCGACTCCTACGGCGGATCCCCGGAAAACCGGGCACGTATTGTTGTCGAGGCCTTCCGCTCCGTGGTCGAGGCGATCGGCGCTGACCACGTCGGCATCCGGATTTCCCCGGAGCACAACATCCAGGGCGTACTGGAAACCGACCGCGAGGACGTGCTCGCAACGTACACGGCCCTCGTTGACGGCATCGCACCGCTGAAGCCGGCCTACCTCAGCATCCTGCACAAGGACCCGGCCGATGACCTGGTCCAGGAACTGCGCCGCCGCTTCGCCGGCCCGGTGCTGCTGAACACCGGGTTCGGCGTGATGACCACCCGTGAAGACGCCGTGGCCCTCCTTCAGGAAGACCTGGCCGACGCCGTCGTCGTCGGCCGTCCCGCCATCGCCAACCCGGACCTGGCCCGCCGCTGGCAGGAAGACCTGGAGCTCAACGAGGTGGATTACGCCACGTTCTACACCGATGGTGTGGCCGGCTACACGGACTACCCGGAGCTGGCTCCTGTTTCCTAACCGGCTCCTGCCTGCCTAACGACGGCAGCCCGCGTGAATCCGGTTAGTCTTCGACCGACCGGATCACGCGGGCAGGGGAGCCGACGGCCAGGGAACGGGCCGGAAGGTCCTTGGTCACCACAGCACCGGCAGCCACCACGGAATCGTCCCCGATGCTCACGCCGGGCAGCACCGTGACATTGGAGCCCAGCCAGACGTTCCGGCCCAGCGTGATCGGCGCGGGGTGCATATCCGCACGCCTGCTGGGCGCCAGATCGTGATTGAGCGTTGCCAGGACGGCGTTGTGGCCGATCAGGCAATCATCGCCGATGGTAATGCCGCCCTGATCCTGGAACCGGCAGCCGGAATTGATGAAGACCCGTTTCCCGAGGATGATGTTCCTGCCGAAATCCGCGGAAAACGGCGGGAACAGAGCCACGGTTTCATCCACCGGCCTTCCGGTCAGCCGGGACAACAGTTCCCGTACCCTGGCCGGTTCGTGGTAGCCGCTGTTCAGTTCCCCGGTGATCTGCAGGGCTTCCTGGCTGGCGTGGTGCATGGCTTCGTGTAGGGGCGAGCCGGCGGTAATGGTTTCGCCGGCGTTCAACGCGGCGAGGAGATGGTCAAGTTCCATGGTGTCCTATCCGGGGCTGTCCGCAGCGGTGCCGCCCCTCATTCACCGTAGCGGCTGGCCCCGGCGAAAGACGGCGGCTCCGTGTGACTTCCCGATGCAGCCCTTTTAACCTCCGGCGTCAGTCACTGTGAGGCCCCACGCCAGTACGTCGTCGGACTCAACGTCGATGAAAAGCTTGGCGACAGGGGAGTCCAGCTCAAAAACCGTGCGGGTCGGTTCCTCGGGGGTGCCGCAGGCGACGGAAGTCTTGCCGGTATTGGCGACGTTTACAACGAGTTCGCCATCGGACTGGCAAGCCAGGTATACCGCGACGGCAGCGCCTGCTGGCCCGAACCCAGCTGAGCTTGAACCGGACCCGGATACGCTTCCCAAGAAATTCTCATCGGCCGGATGGGTGGGAACCAGGGGATCCTCCGGTACAGGCGTCACCCGCACTGGTTCAGGCACCGATGCCGCCTGCGTGCACCCGCACAGCAGCAGGGCACTCACACCAAGAATGGACAGGACCTTCGCGCGCATGCAGCCTCCCAGTTTGTTTCGCGGTCCAGCTGTTGGTCCTTGGGGGAGACTGCGGCTGGTCAACGTCGACCTATGATCGGCCACCATACAGCACCCGACAATTTCCGGTCGAAGGCGCACATCAGTCCGATGAGTCGTCCTTCTCGGACCCATTCGATTTGCCGCCGGCCAGTTTGAGGAACGCTGCGACCACAACTATTGCGACGGAGATGCCGGCCAGCATGAAGTGCGCGGGCTTCGTCTCCGGACCGGCGACTGCAGCGCCCGCGATGACCAGCAGGAGTACGCATTGCGGCCAGGAAGGCAGACGGTCTTTTCGCACGTTCTTCATGCCTTCCGCTTGGGGTCTTCGCTGCTTCGAGCGTCAGAACCATCGGAGTGCGGACTTTTCTTTCGCCTGGCGAGCCACTCCTCACGATATTTCGCAGTCTCAGCTGCCTGGGCACTGCCCCAACGGCCGGCGAGATCCGCGGTGAAGAACATGATGGTTACCGAGACCACGGCTGCGATCCACCCATAGTCGGAGTACATCCAGACAAGCAGGCAGAAAGGTCCGAGGAAGAGCAGTTCGACGAGCAGGCGTCTCATATTTGCCTCGATTCTCAAGGGCACGTGACCTCAGCGTCCGGGTACCTAATTCATGCGTGGAGTTACTACAGGCGCGCCTTCGGTTCACCCCCACTGTTTCCGCGGGTAACGAACCACAGCCACCCGAGCTGCCCCTCGTCATGGCTTTCCCTCGTCCTCAGCCCCGGCAGGAGGCTGGGTGCCGCTCCGTTTGGCGAGCCACTCCTTGCGATACTCATCCACCTCGCGTGCTTTCTTATTCCCCCAGCGGACGCCAAGCCACACACCCAGCCCCGACCCAAGTCCCACGAGCCAGTAGGCATTGCCCAGCCACCAGGACACCAGGATCACCAGAACGCCAACCCCGGCGGCCACGAATACCGTGCCTTTCGTGCCCAGCGGCCGGGACCTCACAGGTTCCCCCGGTCCTGAGCCGAACTGGTGAAGTCCGTCCCTGCGAGGGCGGTGCTCGGGAGTATGACCCGCATGAGATTCCCCCCCCAACGCCCAGAGTGCCCGAAGCGCCTGCGTCCGTTCCCGGAACGTTAGATGGCCTACGTTCCGTTGTCAGCACCTCGGGCTACCTGTCTTTGATCCCTGCAGTGCGCCCCCTTGTTTGCTTTCTGGGGCCTTTCGCCGCGGTGGTGTGGCGCCGTTTCCCTCCGTTTTGGGAAATCCCTGCCACTTTGGGACTTTCCTGCGCGGCGCCGTGGCAGGGAAGTCCCCTGACGGCCGGATTGTCCCCAAAGGGAGTAGCCCAGGTACCCGTTGGACGATGTGTCTGGGTCCCTCGCCCCGCGCTACCGGCGAACCCCGGGGCCACCGCCTCCTAGACGACCACAATCTCCGTTCCGCCGGCCGCATGGTCGGCCATAGCGACGCGCTGAATGGCCGGATCCTCGTAGGTGTTCCAGTAGTAGGTCATCGTCCGGGAGGAGAAGAGCCCGGTGTAGATGGTCTTCTCGAACTCGCCGGAGCCCATGGCCGCGTTGCCGTCCACCATGGCGACCTGCTGCAGGGTGTGGAACGCGCGGCTGACGTTCTCCTCCTCGGTCGTCTTGGCCGGGTAGTGCGCGTTGACGTAGGCCGCACGCACGAACCGGGACGGCGAGTAGTAATCGCCGGGGATCCCGCGCATGAGTGACCCCGAGCCGAAGGGGGCCAGATTCGCCCGGCCAAGGACAACCTTCTCGGGGAAGTCGGGCGAGGCATTGAGGTAGTTGCGCAGGTTCTCGTGGTGCCAGGGAAAGCCGGGCTGGTTCGTCAGGACATCGACGTCGTCCTTGAAAACGTGCATACCGTCGCTTGTGTACTCCACAACAATGGCGCGCTTCGAGTCGCCGATAAACCAGTGCAGCAGGGAACTCGGGTACTTCTCGTTGATCGGCTTGTCCACAATGACGACGCCGCCGAGCGCGGCCTCTACCTCGTCCACGCTGGCGAACTGGGAGGCCACCCAGAGTGGGAATTCATACGCGGCGACGTTCACCGCGCCCTCGACCGGTTCCGGTGCGTACTCCGCATATCCCGGGAAGTTGAGGCCGGCAACCGCCAGGCCGGCGTCGTTGCCGCAGTCGAAATAAAGCGGCGTATCCTCTTCCACGATGCCCATGCCGAGAACAGCGTGCCGGATCCCCGGCACCGCGCCAAACGGCGACCTGGTGGCGTACCCGGTGGGCGTCAGCACCACCCGCTCCCCGTAGCCGAAAGTCCAGTCGAGATTGCGTGCGAGATAGAGGTTTCCACTGCCGTCAGAGAATCTGATGCCTGTACACATAGTGTCAGGGTAGGCCCGGACACCGGGCGGGTGGCAGGGTCGACGCCCGTCCCCGATGCTCAAGGAGGAAATCTCGAGCACGGCCCCGCAGCATGGGTTCTAGTCCAGCGGCGCCGCCGAACGCATCCGGAGACCTTGCGCTCCGCTGCTTTCCAAGGCCGCCGTGAGCCCGTCCAGCAAAGCGCCGAGCCCAAGGTCGAACGCCGCCTCCGCGCTCCAGGCCCCGGCGTCCTGCGGATCCAGGTTCGCGTGCAGTTCGGTGAGCTCGGGAGGCACGGAGCTGCGGTTGAGCAGCGTATCGGGAGCCACGATGTCGAGGGCCGAACCGAGGACGTAGGCCTCCACGGCGCGCATAACAGCCACCGCTTCGCCGCGCTGCCAGCCTCCACGGACGAGCCCGGCGACCACCCGTTCGTAGGTGGCCAGGGTCGCAGGATCGGAAATGGCCGTTGTGGCCATCAGGGCGATGACGTTCGGATGTTCGGTAAAGGCCCGCATATAGTCGCGCGCCCAGGCCTCCAGCGCTTCCCGCCACTCCACGGACTGGAACTGGTCAGCCTGAATGTGTTCGGCCAGAATGCCGCGCATCGCCTCGATGAGGTCCTGCCTGCCCGCAATGTGGTTGTACAGGGACGCTGGACGCCGATCCACCTCTTGGGCCAGCCGTTTCATGGTGAGCGCTTCCAGTCCCTCACGCCCCACCAGCTGCAAGGCGGCGGCGGCGATTTTCCGGCGGTTCATGCCCATCCGTGATTCCTGCCCCTGGGACCCCCGCCACAAGGCGTAAATGTGACCATTGACACACTCTAGCCTCCGCTGTAAGTTCCCTTCTACATCTATACGAACGACGTTCGTTCGTTTGTGGGGGTCAGGTTGGCTCAGCTCCGTCTCCTGGGCAGCGCCCCGGCTTGCGCCATTTACGCTGCCCGGCCTTGGAAAGGGTTTGTATGAACAGGCAACAGGTTGGATCCATGTTGTTTCACGGCGGAACGGTGTGGCCGGGAAAGGGACTGGGGGATTCCCATGCCCTGCTCATCCGCGACGGTTTGATTGCCGCCCTCGGTGACGACGCCGTGCGGCAGGCCCAGGACACCCCGCACGAAGCAGTAGACCTCCGCGGCGGATTCCTAATGCCGGGATTCGGTGAGGGGCACTCCCACCCGATTTTCGGCGGGATCGAACAGCGCGGCCCGCAGATCAGCGGACTCGGCTCCGTGGACGCCATAATCACGGAAGTGCGGCGCTACGCACAGGATCATCCCGACGAAGAGTGGATCCAGGGCGCCTCCTACAACGGTTCCCTCGTCGAAGGTGGCCTCTTTGACGCCCGCTGGCTCGACGAAGCGGTCCCTGACAGGCCGGTCGTCCTGCGCGGCTGGGACTACCACACGCTGTGGTGCAACTCAGAGGCGCTGCGCCGGGCCGGAATCACCGCTGATACCCCTGACCCGGAGATGGGGGAAATCCCGCGGCGGACTGACGGATCGCCGCTGGGCGTGCTGCGCGAATGGGGCGCCATTGACCTCATGGAGAAGGTCTGCCCGCCACACGATTTTGAAGTGCGGCTCACCGCGCTGACTACCGCCCTGGAAATGTTTTCCTCCTTCGGAATTACCTGGGCCCAGGACACCTGGGTGTCGGCGGATGACGTCGAGGTCTACCTCGAGGCTGCCCGCCGGGGGCTGCTCAAGGTACGCATGAACCTGGCCCTGCTGGCGGATCCGCGGAACTTCGAGGACTCCCTGCCCGGGATGATTGCCCTCCGGCAGCGAGTCCGGGACCTTAACCATCCCTACCTCACGGCCAACACCGTCAAGTTCTTCGCCGACGGCGTGATCGAGAACGAAACAGCATCGCTGCTCGAGTCCTACTGCACGGCCAGCCACAGCGGGATGCGGATCTGGGAGCCGGCTAGGCTGTCGCATGCTGTTGCCGCCGTGCGTGCCGAGGGCTTCCAGCCGTACATCCACGCCATTGGCGACGACGCCGTGCGCATCTCCCTGGACGCCATGGAGCTCTCGGCAGCCGCCACCGAATCTGCAGCGGCCCGCCCCGTGATCACGCATGTGCAGCTGGCCAGCGACGCCGATCTGGCCCGCTTTGCCCGGCTGGGCGTCATCGCGAACCTGCAGCCGCTCTGGGCACAGCTGGACGCACTCATGACCGTTCTGACCATTCCACGGCTGGGCCGGGAACGGGCCGACCGGCAGTACAAGACGCGCACGCTGGCGGAATCCGGTGCGGCGCTCTCCTTCGGGTCGGACTGGCCCTGTTCCTCGGCGGACCCGCGCGAGGGCATCGCCATTGCCGCGTCACGGACCACGACCGGCGGGGACCCGGCTGGCGGATGGGTTCCCGAAGAGATCATCGACATGGAGGACGCGCTGGACATCTACACGCGGGGCACGTCGTTCCAGGCGTTCGCTGACCACACCCTTGCCCCCTGGGGCACCCTGGCAGTGGGCCACAGCGCCGACCTGGTGTGGTTCGGGCGTGACCCACGCGCAACTGCGGCCAATGACCTGCCCGCCAACCCCATCCTTGCGACCTACCTCGCGGGAGCAGCCACGTACAGCGGCGCACACGAAGGGCAGCTGAGCCATGTCGACAAGTGATTCCGGCACGGTTCCGGCGGAGACCGCGAAAGCGACCACAAGCACCACCACCGCCCCGCAGCTCAAACGGGTACTGGGCGTTCCCGCCCTGGTGCTCTTTGGGCTGGTCTACATGGTTCCGCTGACAGTCTTCACCACCTACGGGATCGTCACCCAGGTCTCCGGGGGACGGCTCCCCGCGGCCTACCTCATCACTCTGTGCGTTATGTTGTTCACCGCCCGGTCCTACGGGCTCATGGCGCGGGCCTTTCCCTATGCGGGGTCCGCATACACCTACACGCAGAAGAGCTTCGGCCCGGCGCCGGGCCTGATGACCGGCTGGTCCCTGCTGCTGGACTATCTCTTCCTGCCAATGCTGAACTACCTGGTCACCGGCATCTACCTCAATGCAGCCTTCCCGATGATTCCCAACTGGGTCTTTATCCTCCTGGTGATAGGCATCGTCACGACCCTGAACATCGTTGGGCTGGTCTCGGTGACCCGGGCGAACCTTGTCATTATTGCCGTCCAGGCAGTGTTCATTGTGGTCTTCGTTGTGCTCGCGGTGGCCTCCGCGACCGGGCAGGCCGACCTGAGCCTCACAAAACCCTTTACCGGGGGCGGCAGCGAAACTGGCTTCGCCCCGCTAATGGCCGGGGCTGCGATCCTGTGCCTCTCCTTCCTGGGTTTCGACTCGATTTCCACCCTGGCCGAAGAGACGAAGAACCCGCGCCGCGCGCTGCCCATTGCCATCACGCTGGTCACGCTGGGGGCGGGAATCCTGTTCGTGATCCTCGCCTACGTGGCCCAGCTGGCGTATCCCAGCAATGTCTTCACCGATCCCGATTCCGCATCCCTGGAGGTGATGGCCGCCGTTGGCGGCCAGGTCTTTACGGCCATCTTCACCGCCGCGTTTATCGCCGGCGGCCTAGGATCATCCATCGCAGCCCAGGCATCCGCTTCGCGGATCCTCTATGCGATGGGCCGCGACGGCGTACTGCCCAAGCCTTTCTTCGGGCAGCTGAGCCGCCGATACAACACCCCCGTCTTCGCCATCCTGACGGTCTCCGTCATTGGGATGGGGTCATTGTTCGTGACGCTGCAGCTCATCTCGGAAACCGTGAGCTTCGGAGCACTGGTGGCGTTCTCCGCGGTCAACCTCGCCGTCATCAAGCACTACTACTTCGATGAGGCCAGGCGCAGCACCGCGGATACGTTGCGGTTCCTGCTGCTTCCCCTGGCCGGCCTGAGCTTGACGGTCTGGCTGTGGACCAGCCTGTCCTCGACCGCGTTGACCATAGGGCTGGTCTGGCTCGGCATCGGCTTCCTCTGGCTGCTGGTGATTACGCGGGGCTTCCGCCGCCCCACGCCAAACCTGGATATGACCGAGAAATAGAGCACCCGTAACCAGCCAAAAAGAAAGGGCGCCTGGCGGCGGAACCGGATCCGGTCCCGCCGCCAGGCGCCCTTCGCTGTGTTGGCTACTCGCCGATGTAGAAGAGGCGCTTGTTGACGAACTCATCCATGCCCAGCGGACCAAGTTCACGGCCGAAACCGGAGCGCTTCACGCCGCCGAAGGGCATGCTGGCGCTTTCCCCTTCGGGAGAGTTGACGAAGGCCATCCCCACCTCGAGGCGCTCGGCGAACTTGCGGGCGCGCTCTTCATCCTTAGCGAACACCGCGCCGCCCAGCCCGTAAATGGAGTCATTTGCCAGGCGGAGTGCTTCCTCATCGCTGGAAACCTTGAAGACCATGGCTACCGGGCCAAAGAGCTCTTCGCGGTAGGCACGCATCTCCTCGGTGACACCGGTGAGGACGGCAGGTGCGAAGTAGGCGCCGGGCCCGTCCTGCAGGGTACCGCCGACGTGCAGGGTGGCACCCTTGTCCACGGCGTCCTGCAGCTGCTCCACCAGTTCTTCCGCACCCGCACGGGAGGACATCGGCGTGTAGGTCCGTTCGACGTCGGTCGCCGGGTCCCGGGGCTCCAAGCCGGTGGCCAGGGAAGTCAGTTCGGCCACGAACTCGTCATAGATGTCCTCCATGACGATCATGCGCTTGTTGGAGTTGCAGGCCTGGCCCGTGTTCTCCGTCCGGACAGCCCAGGCCATCTCGGCAGCGGCCTTAACATCTTCACTGTCCAGCAGGACGTACGGATCCGAGCCGCCGAGCTCCAGCACGGCCTTCTTGAGGTTCTGGCCCGCCAGCGAACCAACAATCGCGCCGGCGCGCTCGGAACCGGTCAGGGAAACACCCTGGACGCGGGGATCGGCGATGATGTCGGCGATCTGCGCATGGTTGGCGAACAGGTTGATGTACACACCCTCCGGCACACCGGCGTCATCCATGATCTTCTGGATAGCCAGCGCCGAGCGGGGGCAGTTGTTGGCGTGCTTGAGGATGATCGTGTTGCCCAGCATCAGGTTGGGCGCAGCGAACCGGGCCACCTGGTAGTAGGGGTAGTTCCACGGCATGATGCCCAGCAGCGGCCCAACCGGGCGGGTCTGGATCACGGCACGGCCGCCGCCGATGTTATTGATCTCCCGGTCCGCGGCAAGAGCCGGACCTTCTGTGGCGAAGTAGGCGAAGATGTCCGTGCAGAACGCTGCTTCACCCTTGGACTCGGGCAGCGGCTTGCCCATTTCCTCGGTAATGATCGCGGCCAGCTCATCGGCCCGCTCGGCGAACAGTTCCGCGATGCGGGACACAACCTTGGCCCGTTCGGTGATCGGCACTTCCTGCCAGGCCAGGTACGCGGCCTGGGACTTGGTCAGGGCTTCCTGGACCTCGGTGTCAGTGGCGGTGGGGAACTCTTCGAGCACCTCACCGGTAGCGGGATTTTGGACCCGGTAACCCGGGCGGGTGGACGTGGCGGTGTTGGAAGTACTCACTGCTTTTCTCCTTTGAAAGTGGATAAAGATGGTGGAAAGCGTTTAGGAGTCGAAGCCCATGCCGACGGCGTCCATGGTCTTCAGGAGCAGACCGCGCTTGCCCTCGCGGCGGTCCGCACGCGCCAGGGCAGCGGTCATGGCCTGGACTCCTACCCAGGCAATCGGTTCCGGCGGGAACGGCAGCGGCTTCTTGCGCACCATTTCCAGTTCCGTGATTTCCGTCTTTTCCCCCGAGAGCAGGTCAAGCATGACTCGCGCACCGAAGCGGGAGGCTCCAACGCCGAGGCCCGTGAACCCTGCGCAGGAGGCAACTTTCCCCTTGTACGCGGTGTCGAAGAACGCAAAGAAGCGGCTGGACGTATCGATCACACCGCCCCAGGCGTGGGAGAACTTCAGCCCGGTGAGGGCCGGGAAAGTCGCGAAGAAGTGGGCGGCCAGCCGGGAATAGGTTGATTCGCTGTGGTAGTTCTCGGGTTTGATCTTGCCGCCGAACTTGTACAGGGCATCGAAGCCGCCGTAAAGGATCCGGAAATCACCGTTCTCGTCAACGATCGGACGCGAGTAATGGAACCTGTTGTGCAGATCGGTCAGTCCGTGCAGGGTCTCCCAGCCGATGGCCTCGCGCTGCTCGGCGGTGAGGGGCTCCGTCATCAGTGCGTAGTCGTAGACGGGAACTGTCATCAGGGAGTGGCGCTTGAGCAGGGGTGAGAACGCATTTGTCGCCAGTGCAACCTTTCCGGCGCGGACCTTGCCCCGGGAGGTTTCCACGGTGACCTGGTTCCCGGCATCCGAGATACCGGTGGCAGCGGTCTGCTCATGCACGCGCACGCCCAGTTTCAGGCAGGCTTCAAGCAGGCCCCATGCCAGCTTCGCCGGATTCACCAGGACCGTGTTCTCGCGGCTCCACAAACCGGAGATAAACGCATCCGACTTAACCATGCCGCGGACAGTCTCGGTGTCCAGGTACTGCTGGTCCTTGCCGTTGTCCGCTTCACGCAGCCAGGCGTCCTGGTGCGGTTCGGTGGAGACAGCCACAGTGCCGCTCTCATAGAGGTCGCAGTCGATGCCATAGCGCTCGAGGGTGGCGATAAGTTCGGCGAGGTTTTCGAGGCCGAGCTCCGTCAGGCGTTCGTTTTCCTCCGGCAGGTGCTGCTCGCCGTTGGACTCGCCGTGGACCAGGCTGGCTTCGCAGAATCCGCCGTTGCGGCCCGACGCTTCAGCAGCGACCCGGCCGGCGTCGATCAGCACGACGTCGGTCTCCGGGTTGCGCTCCTTGGCCTGCAGGGCAGTCCACAGTCCGGTGTAGCCACCACCGACGACGAGGAGATCGCAGCTGGCATCCCCAGCCAGCGGCGGCAGGGCGCCGGGGCGGTTGGGAGTATCAAGCCAGTAAACGTCCCGCTTGGTGTCCTGCAGGGACGCAGCGCAAAGTGCCGGGTCAATGGTGCGTTCGGCGTTCTCGAAGAACGTCGGTGTTGATTTAAGCATGATCTCTTTCTCTGGGGGTGTGCGCGGTGTTGCGGGACCGCTGAGCCCGTGGGCAGCGGGGCTGCCTGGTTAGCGGGCGGTGGAAGGCAAGCGTCAGCGGTTTTCCTGCGGAACGGCGTCTTCGGCCGCGGCGTAGACACACTGTCCGTCGATCCAGGTGGAGACGACGCGGCTGCGGTGGATCTCGCTGGCCGGAACGCCGAAGGGATCCGGGGAAACGACGGTGAGGTCTGCGTAGTAGCCGGGGGCCAGGCGTCCGGTCTCCGAATCGCGGTGGTTCACATACGCCGTCCCGGAGGTGTAGGCGGACAGTGCCGTCGCCAGATCCAGCCGCTGGATCTCACCGCCGAGCGGTTCGCGGTCCAGGCCGGCCGCAATGCGGTTGACGGCGACGTGCACGCCGGCAATTGGGTCGGCGCTGGAGACCGGCCAGTCGCTCCCGGCTGCCAGCCGTGCGCCGCGGGCATGCAGTTCCCCGAACGGGTACTGGCGGTCTTTGGCACTGGCCGGCATAAACGGCAGGGTCAGCTCATCGATCTGGGCTTCGTGCCGGGCCCACAGCGGCTGAAGATTCGCGGTTGCGCCAAGCTCGGCAAAACGGCCGGTGTCCTGTTCGGACACGATCTGCAGGTGTGCCAGGTGATGCCGCAGCCCACTGGGACCGTTGGCCTTCCGCGCGGCCTCGACGGCGTTGAGGGCATCGCGCACCGCACGGTCGCCCAGGGCGTGGAAATGTACCTGGAAGCCCGCTGCGTCCAGGGCAGTCACATAGGTCGCCAGGTCATCGGCGGAGATGAAGGACAGGCCCTTGTTGCCGGTATCGTGCCCGTGGCAGTCACGGTAGGAATCCATCATGGACGCCGTGAAGTTTTCGGCAATGCCGTCAACCATGATCTTCACGGTGCCCAGGCTGAAGCGCTCGGGCTGTCCCAGCGCCTCGGCTGTGGCACGCCGTTCGATCAGGCTGTCCAGCTGCTCGAGCCCCTGGCTGCGTTCCCACCACAGGGCACCGCGGACCCGGGCCTTCAGCTGGCCTTTGGCAAGGGCCCTTTCATAGGCCACGCGGGTATCGGGGATTCCGGCGAAGCCGCCGACCAGTGCGTCCTGCCAGCCGGTGATGCCCTGGGCGAGGAGGTCATCCTGAGCCCGCAGCAGGCCGGCAACCAGCAGCTCTTCACTGACCACCGGGGAATGGGCCTCGATCAGGCCCGCAGCACCTTCGTGCAGGGTTCCGGCGGGGGAGCCATCCGCGAGGCGTTCAATGCGCCCGTCTTCCGGGTCGGGGGTGCTGGCATCGATTCCTGCAGCCCGGAACGCGGCACTGTTGGCCCAGAGGGAATGGTGGTCGCGGCTGCTCAGGGACACGGGGCGGTCCGGTACGACGGCGTCGATCATGGCAGCCAGCGGGGTGCCGCCCGGGTAGTGGTCCATGGACCAGCCGCCGCCCTCAATCCACGGCACATCAGGGTTCGCGGCCGCATAGGCAGCGATGAGTGCCACGGCTTCCTCCGCGTTTGCGGCGGGCGTCAGATTGCATTGCAGCAGCTCGACGCCACCCTGGGCGGGGTGGATATGCGCGTCCTGGAAGCCCGGCAGCAGCAGGTCGCCGTGCAGCTCCACAATTTCCGTGTCAGCTCCGATGTACGGGGCCAGGTCGCTGTCCGGCACAAGCGCGCAAATGCGGCCGGCACGCACCACCAGAGCAAGTCCTTGTACTGGTTTCGGTGCGCCGGTAAAGATACTGCCGCCGCGAAATACAACATCCGCCAAATTCTGCACTGTGACCTTCATCTCTCGGGTTATCCCTCTGACACTAGAGCGCAGTCAACAAGCATGTCAATCTTGTTGACCGGCCCGTTGTCAGTTAACGGAGGTAGAGTGTGCGGAGAGCAAACCAGCCCTCCGTGGGGGCAGGACGGAGACGTGGATGGCAGGCAGGTCAGGTGGCGGCCGCTCACCCAAGGTAACCCTGGACCGGGAGATTTTTGTCGACGCAGCGCTGCGTCTGGCCTCGCGCCCGCATACTCTCTCCCTGACCTATCGGGACCTCGGCAAGGAAGTCGGGGTGGACCCCACCGCGGTATACCGGCATTTCCGAAGCAAGGAAAGCCTGATGCAGGAACTGCTGGACCGTATTCTCCTGATCTCCCATGCCAAGGTCTCAACTCCGGTTGATCAGTGGGAGGACTGCCTGACCGAATTCGCGGCCGCCACCCTCGATACCTTCCTGGAGTTTCCTGCCATTGCCGTCACGGCAACTTCGCTCACCACCGGCGGGCAGGGTGAGCTCGACTGCATGGAGCTGATCCTGGACTGTTTCACCCAGGCGGGGCTGCACGGCCAGACGCTGGTCAAGCAATATGCCGTTTACGGCGCCTATGTGCTGGCGGGGGCGGCCGGGCAGGCACGGGACCAAGCGGAAGCGCCCGACGCACTGTCCCGGGAGTGGTTTACCGGCCCGTTGCTGGTGGACCAGGAACGGAACCCGCTGGTCTCCTCGATCCGCGACCAGGTGCTCGAAATTGACCGCCGGGAGATTTTCTTGGCCGGTGTGCAGCAGATCGTGCATGCTGCCCGCGAGAAGGTCCCGGCCTAGCAACAGGTTCGGCGTGGTGGTAAGCCAGAGGGCCCCTGATCCGGTGGATCAGGGGCCCTCTGGCTGTAGTGCCGTTCTGAACGGTCCGGTTAGCTGGACATGCTCAGAGCTTTGATCTGCCGGCTGGCCCACAGCGTCGGGACCGCGCGCAGAATCACGTAGTAGACGATTCCTGCCACGATGACGCCGGGGATAGCGGCTGAGAGGATCCCGATATCAATGACGGGCTCGTAGGTGAAGGGGTTCATCAGGGCCAGGTACGTGCCCATGCCGGCCGCCAGGCCCACGATGCCCGCGGGGTTGTAACCGCCGAAGTACCAGTACTGGCCGGTGCCGTCCATTGAGTACAGCGAGCGGACGTCCAGCTCCTGCCGGCGGACCAGATAGTAGTCAACGATCTGCATGCCACAGATCGGCCCCAGCAGGATACCGGCCAGGGTGATAAAAGCTCCGTAGTTGGCCATAAACGGTTCGGCGAGGAATACCGCGATGATCAGGACCGGAGCCATCACCAGCAACACCGCGGCCGGCCAGGAAATCCGGCGGTCGATGGCCGGCAGCTGCTTGAGTCCGAGAGCTGCCGAGTAGGCGCCGACCATGATCGTTCCGATGTTTGCCAGCACCAGGAACAGCAGTGCCACAATGCCGAAGACCGGGCCGCCAACGCCAATCAGGAACGCTGTCGGGTCACCAGCGGATTCGGGCACCACCAGTGCGGCGATCAAGCCGATGACCAGCACCAGGGACATCATCGCGCCGAGGCCGAGGACGCTGGGGATCACGGCGGTCCGGGTGCTCTTGGCATTTCGCGTCAGGCCGCCGACGTACGGCCACCAGGCTAGCCCGCCGGCGATACCCAGCTCGATCGTCAGCATGAAGTTGGTGCTGTTCTCGGGCAGCGGGGCAAGTGCCGGCGCGGCGAGGATCCCCTCTGCGCCGAAGCGGACCATAAAGACAACGCCCATCCAGAGTGCGAGGATCAGCACGGTGATTGCTACGACAGGCCCCGCCCACCGCAGCGTGGCATTGCCGCGGCGCAGCAGCAGGAACACTGCCGCGACCCCAAGGATGGCAAAGATGGGGGCCGAGACGGCGGCGTGCGACTCCGCCAGCGCGCCCATCAGGACCAGGGCGGCAGAGGAAGCGTCAGCGAGGGCAATCATGAGCACCGAGTTCCACCCGACCAGGATGATCAGCGTCAGGATGACGGTCAGGAACGCGCCGCGTGCGCCGAAGATGGTGCGCGTTGACCGGACGGCCTCGACTCCGTACCGTCCGGCTGCGGGCAGCGAGGCGAGCAGGACGACGAAAACGCCGATCAGGGTTCCGGCGGTGACGGCCAGCGCCCCCTGCGTGGCTCCGAGATAGGCAGCTACGAAGCCGCCGCTAATAAAGCACCAGGTAGCAACGGCCGCGGAGGATGTGTTGCCGAAGATGGCAAGGGGCCCCCAGGTTTTCTCCGAGGGGTCCAGGGGCATGCTGCTTTCATACTGTTCAGTGACCTGGGGCGCCGTCGTGCTCATGCTCCAGCCGTCCAACCGAGTACGACCAGCACTGCCGGAACAACAAGGCCGACAACGGACAGTACTGCAAACTCAGACCAGCCAAAGCGGCTGTCCAGCTTCTGCGGGGACTCCAAGATCCTGAGCCTGCGCTCCCGCTCCGGAATTTCCACCATGTTTTCCTCCAGTTGTTTCTCGTTATTTGCGCTCATGCTCACTTCAATGCCGCCAGTGCCTGATCGGCGGCCCGGGTGCCTGAGTCACGCGAAGTATGGATAGTGCTTGTAGTCATGCCGGCCCAGAAGAGTACGCCGCCGACCGGATCGGACAATCCGCTGCGGCGGGAGAACGGGCCCGGGTAGGCGCCGAGTGCGTACTGGTCCTTGGACCAGTCGTATGTGGAAGCCCGCAGGTTTTGGAGCCCCGGATCGCCCGCGAACTTGCGGACGGTCTCGAGGGATGCCTGATGGCGCTCGGCCTCGGACAGGTTGAGCAGCTCCTGGGCAGCGCCGCCCGTCATCCACGCGACAATGAGCTGGCCGCTGAATCCCGGGGTGCCCCTGGAGGCGTCCCACAGCGTGGGAGGGTTCTCGGAGAACATTGCGGCGACGTCCCAGCGCCTCGGCAGGGTGGCATCAGCCGGAACAACGGGCTGGGAGAATTCGAGGATGTCCTTGAAGACTGGCAGGTAGCTGATCTCGTTGATGGCGGCCTGGCGTCCGGCCGGCAGCGGCGGGTTGAAGGTGATGGCCTCGGATTTCAGCACTCCGCCGGGAACGGCGAGAACCACCACGCGTGCTTTGAACGAACCGTTGCTGGTGTGGACATCAACGCGGTTCTTCCGGTAGTCAATGGTGTGCACCGGGCTGGAGAGCCGGAGCGAAATACCTTGGGCCAGAGGGGCAAGCACTTGGTCGTACCCGCCGATGACCCGGTAGTCGCCGTAGGCCTCCTCAGGCATCCGGCCGGAGTACTGCTGCATTTCAAGGGCGAATTCGACGTCGCCAACGGCCCATTCGGCGGGCAGCTCGTCGAACTGCACCGAGTCGCCCTCGGCGACCAGGAATGAAATGGGGTAGTTGGAGCGCGGGATACCGATCCGGTTCAGCCAGGCTTCGGCTTTTTCTCCGGGGAAAGGCTGCGGAAGGCCACCGGGGAAGGACGGTGCGCCCTGGGGGAAGTGGAAGCTCTCGAAGTCCTTCGCGTTGATCCAGGATTCGTCACCCACATTCGCCTTGGCAAACTTGTCTTCCCAGCGATGCGTTTTCAGGTTTTGCTTGTTGATGAGTTCCCAAGTGGATACATCGTGACCATGCACAATCTCTGCGCCGCGCTCATGCGGGATGCTCAGCGAGGTGCGGTCGGTCCACATGCGTCCGCCAATGCGGTTCCGTGCTTCGATGACCAGGACCCGCTTGCCTGAGTCGGCGAGTTTGCGTGCTGCGCCCAGCCCTGCCGCCCCTGCGCCAATGACGATCGCGTCCCACATCCGGTTGTCCGACGCGTTGCCGGCTCCGGGCTTGGCTCCTGCGGTGAGCAGCACGCCTGCAGCTGTTCCCATGCCTGCCACGAGCAGGGTTCGCCGGGAAAGGCCTGGCTTCACGGCATCCACCATTTGAAGGTCTCTTTTCTGCATGACGTTTTTCCTCCGGATTAGGGGCGGGTGCCAATGTGTTTGGGCGGTCTCCTCGGGGAGCCGGCGAAAACGATGTGGGCGTGTCTCGAATCACACTGTAGGCGACAGGCGTTCTGGTGTCTACAACACTGTCATTGCCGTTGACAGAGTGCATGACGGAGGGGTATCTGCTACGGTGCCATGCCGCAGGCCAGGGCACGGCTGCGGAGAGGGCGGGTGATGGGGGAGCGGGGGTGCGGGCGAAGGGGCGGGTCCGCGGAACACAGGCCGGGTCTCCGGCCGGTTTCAGCTAGGGAAGCGGCACCACGTAGGAGTCCACCTGGCTGATTAGCCCATCGCGGAAGGTGAAGACGTCGCTGAAGGCAAACTGGAACGGTCCGGTGGTGACGTGGCGGCCGTGGCCGGTGCCCGTGATGACGGTGGTGTCACCGGAGCTGACGGTCCGCTCGACGCTGTAGTCCGTGCTGCCCTCAAAACCGGGAGTCTCAATCTCCTTGTCGAACGCCGTCTTGCCCCGAGTCGTCCGGACGCCATAGATCCGCCAGACCACGTCGTCAGTGAGGCACGCGAGAATCGCCGGGTGGTCGCTGCGCTGGAATCCGTCCATGTAACGGCGGACGAGATGCTCCTGGTTGCTCACTTGACGGCTCTCCTTCCACTGCTGGGTCAGTGCCCGCCTGGAGAAGCAGGGACCCGCTTAGATGGAACCGGATACTGGGGTGGAATTTACGGTAGTCGTTTTTGCTTCCCGCCGGAACAACTTCCGCCCATGCAGTGCCCGCAGCGCGTTGAGGATCGCAGCCAGATCCACCAGTTCCTGGGTCAAAGCGCCGGCGACGGCCGGAATGAAGCCGAAGGACGCCACCAGCATCAAGGCCACGCTGAGGCCGATTCCGAGCCAGATGCTGCCGAGGGCCACCCGCATGGTCCGCTGGCCGATCCGCACGGCCTCCGCCACCTTGGAGAAGTCATCGGCCACGATCACGACGTCGGCTGACTCGCTCGCCGCAGTGGAACCGCGCGCTCCCATGGCGATGCCGACGTCGGCCGCCGCGAGTACTGGCGCATCGTTGACGCCGTCGCCCACCATGATCACCGGGCGCAGCGGCAGCCCGGCCACGGCCTGCACTTTGTCCTCCGGCAGCAGCTCGGAGCGGATGTCGGTAATGCCCACGGTGGAGCCCATGCTCTGGGCAGTGACGGCGCCGTCACCGGTGAGCATCAGTGTTTCCCGGATGCCCAGGGCCCGGAGGGCAGCCACGGTGTCTGCGGCGTTGGTCCGCGCGGTATCGCTCATGACCAGGGTGCCCGCAAAGCGGCCGTCCACGCTGAGGTAGACGCCCATCTGCCCGGGGGAGAGGCTGACGGAACGCGTCTGCGGATCCGCCTCGGCGATGAACCGGTGTTTGCCGACCCGCACGGTCCGGCCGCCGATCTGCGCTTCGACGCCGTTGGTGGCCACCTCCTGGGCAGTATCCGCCGGGCTGGGGACGAGTCCCCGTGCGCGAGCGGCCGTGAGGACGGAGGCGGCCAGGACATGGGAGGAATACTGTTCAGCGGAAGCGGCCAGTGCCAGGAGTTCATCGGCGCTGAAGCCAGGCTCCGGATTCACCGCCACGAGCTCCGGACGGCCATAGGTCAGGGTTCCGGTCTTGTCGAAGGCGGCGGTCTGCGCGCGGGAGAGCTGTTCGAGGGTGGCGCCTCCCTTGACGATAACGCCGTTGCCGGCGGCCCGGCTCATCCCGCCGATGAACGCCACGGGAGCGGCGATCAACAGCGGGCACGGGGTGGCCAGCACCAGCACTTCGGCGAACCGGACGGGGTCCCCGGAAACGGCCCAGGCGATTCCAGCGATCAGCAGCGAAACCACCGTGAACGGAACAGCGAACCGGTCCGCCAGCCGGACCACCGGAGCCTTCGAATCAGCTGCGGCCTGCACCAGGGACACAATGCGCTGGTACTGGCTGTCCGCCGTCGTTGCGGTGGCACGCATCCGGACCGCCAGGGTGCCGTTCACGGAGCCGCTCATCACTGATTCGCCCGTGGTACGCGCAACCGGCAGGGATTCGCCGGTCAGTGAGGATTCGTCGAAGGATGCGGCCTCGGAAAGCAGCACGCCGTCCACCGGGACGACTTCCGCGGGCTTGACCAGCAGCACATCGCCGGCTGTCACTTCGGTGGCCGGGATGTCCTCCGCCGCGCCGGTGTGGTGTCCGCCGGTGTCCGCATCCGAGGGCAGGCGGTGGGCGAGCTGGGGTGCACGGTCCAGCAGCGCATTCAGCTCGCCTTTGGCCCGGCCGGCGGCGTACACCTCCAGCGCTTCGCCACCGGAGAGCATCAGGACAATGATCAGCGCCGCGATGTACTCTCCGACCGCAATGGTGGCGAGCATGGCGACGACGGCGAGGATGTCCAGGCCCCAGTGCCCGCGCATCATGTCCCGGACCATGCCGACGCCGGTAAGCACCACAACGCCGAGGACATAGAGGCTGGCAATCCACTGGGCCGCCGCTGGTGCGCCGGTTTCCAGGAGTAGGACGACGGTGAGCACGACAATGGTCGCGGCGACTACGGGATAACGGCGCAGGGCGCGGCCAACAGACGCACGGTTAAAGGCCATACTCCCGTTTTAGGCCTCTGGATACGTCTTTTCCAGCAAGCGAATGCTTGCCTAACCCCGGCTGCACGGAACCCGTGGGCTGTAAACCGGCTGCCCGGAGCCCCGGCCCCCTAGTGCAGCTGCGTCTCGATCTGCCCGGCGCTGTCCACCAGCCGGGCCCCGATGGCTGCCTCGTCTTTGCCGGACCCGAAGTACACCACGGACAACGACGCCGGGAGCTGGCCGGGAACACTGATCGGCGCCGCAACGGAGCCGACGCCGTCGATCACCTCGCTGAAGCTGGTGGCGTAGCCGCGCCGGCGGGCGAGCTTTGCTTCCGCGCGGTAGGGCTGGCCCGGGGCCAGCCGGTTCCAATGCTCTTCGGTCACTGCGGACTGGATGGCGATCCCCGGCGCTCCGGCAGTGAAGGAGTGCCTAGTACCGGGCCGCTGGATCAGGGCGGTGCGGCTGTGCCGGGGTTCCACTGTCACCAGGGTGACGCAGTCGTGCTGATCCCACACCGCGATAAAAGCCGTCATGGACAATTCGTTCGCCAGAATGGTGAGCTCCGGCAGGGCGGCGGACTGCAGGTCGCGGGACACTCCCCGGGCCAGCGCGGCCAGTCCGGGTGCCGCAGAGACCCGGCCGGCGTCGTCGCGCATCACCAGCGAGTGCGCTTCCAGGGTGCGCAGGATCCGGTAGGCGATGGACCGGTGGACCCCCAGCCCGGTGGACAGGTCGGCGATGCTCAGGGGCGCCTCCGACTCGGCGAGGAGCTCAAGTGCTTGAAGGCCGCGGGAGAGAGTTTGGGACTGGGAACCGGCACCCGTGGACGCAGAAGTCATGCGCCAATCATAGGCTCACGCCGCTGCCGGGCCTCCGCCCGGCATCGCGCCCCCGCCGCGATGAGGCGGGCAGTCAGCCGAACGTAACCGCGATGGGCCGCAGTGTCAGGGGAGCCTGCGGCGGCTCAGCAGCCCGGAGACGAGGAGCAGCAGGCCGCCGGCAAGCGGCCACCAGAGGTACATGGAGATGATCCCGCCGAAGAAAGCCGTAACCAGGACAGTGGCCAGCACACCGATGACCAGCAGCATGCCCAGAATGATCCGGATCCGTCCACGGTGCGGGGGAGGGATGGGAGGAAGCCAGGCTGGACGTTCATCAATCCACTCCATGCGGTCAGTTTAGGACGGGGGCGGCGCATTGCGATGGGCAGCTGGGGACTTTCTGCCCCGCGCGGAGGATTTCCTGACAGCGGCCTGGTAGGGGCTGCCCCTTTCCACAGGGGGTGGGGTACTGGCACGATTGCGGCAGGTCAACAATCCCCGGATGACGGCCGCCGTCGCCGTCGCAGTTGTCCATAGTTTTGCTGGAGTTCGACTGTATGGGAGTGCCATGGAACCGAGTGACCTGCTTATTGACGCTTTTGGCCGCCTGCCGGGAACTGTTCGGCGGGCGCTCCATGGACTGCCCGTGGACCAGCTGAATCACCGGCCGTACCCGGAAGGCAACTCGATCGCGTGGCTGATCTGGCACCTGGCACGGATCGAAGATGCCCAGATCGCGGCGGTGGCCGGGCACCAGCAGGCCTGGACGGCGGAGGGGTGGGCGCACCGGGTCGGGCTGCCACTTGCTGTGGAGGACACCGGGTACGGGCACACCTCCGGGGAAGTCGCCAAGGTCCAGGTGCAGTCCGCGGAGGTGCTGCAGGGCTATTACGACGCCGTGAACGCGCGGACGATGGCGTTCGTTTCGGGGCTGACGCCCGCGGACCTGGACCAGGTGGTGGACAGGTCCTGGGATCCGCCGGTGACGCTCGGTGCCCGGCTCATCAGTTCGTTGGCGGACTGTCTGGAACACGCCGGACAGGCTGCCTATATCCGCGGCATGTTCGCCGGGGGAAGTATGGGGTCATGAACATTGTCGAAAAGCTGGCCGAAACCTTCCGCGCCGTGGCTGTCAGCCGGGCCTACGGTGAGCCCATCAAGGTAGGTGAGGAAACGATTGTGCCGGTTGCCCTGGTGCAGGCCGGGTTCGGGGGCGGCGGAGACGCCGACGGCGATGGAGGCGGCGGAGGCGGAGGAGTTGTGATTCCGCTGGGCGTTTACGCCGGGCGCGAGGGCAGCGCGGCCGAGTTCCGGCCCAATCCGATTGCGCTGATTGCCGTGGTGACGCCGCTCGTGTGGATCCTGGTGCGGGGTATGCGCTCGCGGAGATGACTCTTCCTCGCTGGTGGGAGCCAGCGACTAGGACGCGATGGTGAGCAGGAGCGCGTCGCAGGCGGCAGCACAGCGGTGGCATGCCTGGGCGCAGATCCGGCAATGGTCGTGGGCTGAGGCATGCTGCTCGCAATCCTCGGCACACCGGCGGCAGGCGGCCGCACACGCGTTCACGAGGTCAACGACTGAGGCATAGTCCTTTCCCGCCCGGGCCAGGACCTTTCCCGTCGCAGCGCAGACTTCGGCACAGTCCAGGTCGGTGCGGATGCAGCCGACCATATCCCCGAGCATGTCTTCGCTCAGGCAGGCATCGGCACAGGCCGTGCAGGTCTGCACGCAGTCGAAGCAGGCTTCGATGCAGGTGGCCAGCGCGTTCATGTCCACGTTGGAGTTGCCGGCGGGATGGGAAGTCAGCATGTTTTTGATCAGGCTCATGGCGTGCTCCTTGAGAGGATCCGGATGCCAGGACCGGTAACGCAATCGCTCCGGCTGCGCACTGCACATGAGCCTAGCGAAGGCGTTCCGGAGACCTCAACGGCAGGGGCATGTTTTGCCCCCGGTCTAGGCGAGTGCTTAGAATCGAAGTAGCCTGACGAAGCCGGTTATCCGGTGCGGCAGGTGGTGGTACGGGGCTTTAGCTCAGTTGGTAGAGCGTTTCGTTCGCAATGAAAAGGTCAGGGGTTCGATTCCCCTAAGCTCCACGGTTTTGAAAGCACCCCGGTCTTCGGACCGGGGTGCTTTTCTTTGTCCGGGTCCGGGTCCGGGTCCGGGTCCGGGTCCGGATTCCGGCTTCCGGATGGAGGGCCCGGGACGGCGGCAACGAAAATCCCTGCTCGCAGGACTCGCAAGGATTATTAAAGCCGCCTTCCCCCCGCGCCCTCCAGCCTCGGTTGGCCCTCCGGCCCCCGGGCCGACCCGGAGCGAGCGCACGGTTCCTTCCGGCAGCGGCTTAGACGAGGGCGCGGACTTCGGCGTAGCCGTCGGGGAGCGTCTCCGTAACGGAGGACTCGCCTCCGAAAACGCGTGTCGCACCGGGCGCGGACGACCAGGCCTGCCAGCCCGGGGTGCCTTCGCACACGAGCGAGACGGCGGCTCCGTGCAGCGTATCGGCCAGGGCCTGCGGCGGGTTGTCCCCGGCGATGGCGTCGACCTTGTCGGCGTCGAGGCAGTCGAACCAGAACGGAACGTCGAGGCAGTGGGCCGCCCAGCCGAGCTTCGGCGAGGCCCAGGAGAACCGGTAGACCCAGGTCGGGTGGGACCCGCGGGCTTCCGCGATCCGGACGATTGGAGCCCGGAACATGCTGTCGGTCATAAAGCGGCCCAGCACGGCCGCGGTTCCCTTGCGCCGCTGCGGCTTATTTGCGGCAAGGTAGGCCCGCCGCGTCCCGCGGTCCGTGAGCATCTTGCCGAGCACGAGGGATGCCGGCAAAAAGCGCAGTTTGTTCTTCGCGCTGTCCGTAGCCATCGTGAATTCGTCGTCCGTGGCGCCCAGTACCAGCGGCTTCTCGCCGCCCACTCCGCTGCGGAGCGAGTCCAAAGTCGGCTGGGTGATCAGGTCGCCGTCGATCATTGGGCCCCAGGGCAGGCCGTCCTTCAGCATTGCGGCGACACCCGCCATCGGGTCCAGGTTCTCCGGGTTGGAGGCCGCATCCTGCAGCTCGAGGATGCGGGTTTCCGGCAGGGAGGCGAAGCCGTCGCGCGTCGCCTCGACTCCGGCGAGCCGCGCGAGGGTATCGGCAAAGGTCTTGGCGCGAGCCTCGGGCACATCGACGACGGCACCTGAGAGGCACCACACCGACTGGAACAAGTGTTGCGCGGACGGCATACCGAGCAGCGTCAGCACCGCGCCGCCGCCGGCTGACTGTCCGGCGATGGTTACCCGGGAGGGGTCGCCGCCGAACGCTGCGATGTTGCGCTGCACCCAGTCGAGGGCAAGCAGCCAGTCCCGCACGCCGCGGTTGGAGGGAGCGCCCTCGATGTAGCCGAAGCCGTCGAAGCCGAGCCGGTAGGAGATCGACACGCTGACGACGCCGTCGCGGTTGAACGAACGGCCGTCGTACCAGGGGCTCGCCGGGGAACCCGCGGTGTAGCCGCCGCCGTGGATGTAGACCAGCACCGGCAAGGCGTCAGCAGTACCAGCGGCAGTTTCGCCGGGGACGGGCGTGTAGACGTTTACGTTGAGGGTGGAGTCACCGGGGATGGATGGCTCCGGGATCAGCGTGATTTCGGCGAGCTGCTTGCGCTGCGGTGTCGCCCCGAGCTGGGAGGCGTCCCGGACCCCTTCCCACGCGGCGATCGGCACGGGTGCTTCGAAACGAAGCGGGCCGACGGGAGGTTCGGCGAAAGGGATGCCCAGGAAGGCGGCAGAGGTGCCGCGCCAAATGCCTTGGACCTGGCCGGAGTCGATCGTGACGATCGGGCGGTCGGTGGTCTGGTCAGCCGCTTTGACGTCGGTTGGGTCAGTGGTCATGCGGAAGTGCTCCGTTCGTGGGAAAAGATGCCGAGGGAAGTCAGCAGGCGCTCGATCTCGGCAGCCATATCGATGGTGGGATCCTGCAGCCACAGGGTCTGCAGACCGTCGGCGAGGGCGGTGAGGATAATGCCCAACGAGTAAGAGTCGAGGGACTCGGGGTAGCGTCCGGCGCGTTTGCCTTCCTCGAAGATGCCGCTGAACAACGTGTGCATGTATGCGCGGCGTTCGGCGAAGAAACGGTGTGCTGGGTGCCCCGGAGAAGAGGCCTCGGCGTTCAGGCGCGTGTACAACTCGACGAGCCCGGGAACTTCTGCGTTGTGGCGAATGACCTGCAGGAAGAGCTGGAACAAGTCGGTATCTGACTCAGCGTGGAAAGTCTCGGCATCAAGGTCGTCCCGCTTGCGCAGGATCTCGGTGAAGAGCTCGTCCTTGCTGTCGAAATAGTGCAGCACTCCTGCCGGGCTGAGCCCCACCGCATCGGAGAGTTCCTTCACGGAAGCACCGCGGTACCCCTCACGTGCGATCACCTCCAGCGCCGTTGCCAGTATCTCCTCGCGCTTGGCGATGCCCTTCGCATATGAACCCCGTTGCACCATGGTTCGACTCTATGTCGGAACCCCCTTGCGGCTCAATACCGAATGCCATACAGTTTTGGCCACGGCCCCAAGGATGAGGCCTGTCCAAGCGAAGGAATCAACATGACAACGTCGTCAGACTCCGCCTTTCCTCTAAACGATGCCGAGCCCGCCGAGATTGCGTTCATCGAGGAGGCGTCCGGTCAGGATGACCCGCCCCCTCTGCTGAGAGGAACCCCGAAGCGTCTTCTCGGCTGGATCGTCCCGGCCAACTTCTCGGTGTTTATGATCTGGGGGGCCGTCGGCGGTGTCTTGATGCCACTCCAGGTCCAGCTGCTCGGAGAGGCGGAAAAGGTAGCCAACCTGGCGATCGTGGGAACCTTCGGTGCCCTGGGGGCCCTGCTTGCCCAACCGATTGCCGGGCAGATCTCCGACCGAACACGCAGCCGGTACGGCCGCCGTGCACCGTGGCTCGTGCTCGGCGCCCTCGTGGGTGGCCTTGGCCTGCTGGCGATGGGCTTCGCTAATTCGCTGGTCGGCCTCATCATCGGCTGGGTCATCGTTCAGGTCGCGTACAACTTTGCACAGGGCCCGCTGAGCGCGGTTATGCCGGATCGTGTTCCGCGCGCTCTCCGCGGGACCTTCGCCGCCCTGTCCGGCCTGGGACTGATGCTCGGTGCCCTCGGCGGTTCCATCCTCGGGGCCCAGTTCGCGAACAACATCCAGCTCGGCTACCTCGTCTTCGCCGGCTTCACGCTCATCGTGTTGACACTGTTCGTTGTCTTCAACCCAGACCACTCCAGTAAGGAGATGGAGAAGGAGCCGTTCAATGCCGGCGAGTTCCTCCGCACTTTCTGGGTCAGCCCGATCAAACATCCCGACTTCTTCTGGGCTTTCACGGGACGGCTGCTGCTGTACACCGGCTACTTTGCGGTTGTTGGCTACCAGCTGTTCATCCTGACTGACTACATCGGACTCGGAAAGGACGGCGCCCTCGCCGCTCTTCCCCTGTTCAGCCTCATCAACCTCGTCGGCATAGTGCTCTCAACGCTCATTGCGGGACCGCTGTCGGACAAGTTCCAGCGGCGCAAGCTCTTCGTGTTCCTCTCCTCGGCCCTGGTTGGGGTTGCCCTGCTGATTCCGATGTTCATGCCGAACTTCACCGGCTGGGCAATCTTCAGCCTTGTCTCCGGCCTGGGTTTCGGTATGTTCCAGGCCGTGGACACCGCCCTGATGAGTGAGGTCCTGCCCTCTGCGAAATCGTTCGCGAAAGACCTGGGCGTCGTCAATATCGCGGCCACGCTGCCGCAGACGATCGCCCCGGCGTTCGCCGGCCTGATTATCCTGGGTTTCGGCGGCTACATCGCTCTGTTCCCGGTTGGCATCGTCCTAAGTCTTCTGGGCGCCTTCGCCGTCTGGCCGATTAAGGCCGTGCGTTGACCAGCCAAGGTTCGGAGTCCACAACGCCGACGGCGGCGAATACCATGGCAGCCGGCACCCATCGGCCGAAGGCGATGCTGTGGTGGGCCCTTGGCCTGCTCGCCGCGTTCGCACTGATGGGTGTCCTGGTCGGAACGAACGCTGCAGCACCGTTCACGCAGCCGCTGGACGACTGGTGGCGCGCGCTCGTTGGTGCCTCGTCGGACGGCACCACGCACACCGGGGCGCTGGCGATGTTCTTCCAGCACCTGGGCATGGCGTGGGGCGCCCTGCTAACCCTGATCCTGATCCCTGCCGGGCTCGCGGTCGTCGGGCGCTGGCGCTCGGGGTTGTTCTTCCTCACCGCCAGCCTGGTCGGACCGGGCCTGTTTTCACAGGGCATGAAGAACCTGGTGAACCGTCCCCGTCCCGCCGCCGACGAAGCGCTGGGCCTCTTCGGACCGCTGTTCCAGGTCGATCATGGGTCCTTTCCATCCGGACACGCCGTTAGCGCCGGTGCGCTGGTGTTCGGTATCGCGGCCCTTATCCCGGCCAGCCAACGGATCGTGCGCCGGGTGTGGTGGATCATCGGCGCAGCCATCATGCTGGGCATGATGTGGCAGAGGACGCTCATCAACGCACACTGGCTCTCCGATACGTTCTTCGGCCTAGTGGCCGGGATTTCCGGGGCGCTGTTGATGTGGTGGGCGTTCTGGCCCCTGATCCAGAGTGACTACGGCCGGCCCGTATGGTTCCTGCACCACCGGCAGCCCAGCAGCCGGCAAACAGCCTGAATGGAAATCTAGAGTGAAGGATGAAGACATGACCGAGCGCACCACCGGAGCGAGAGCAGAGGCAGCCATCGGAGACCTCACGCTTGAGGAAAAGGCGTCGCTTACCAGCGGCGCCAGCTTCTGGACGACCAAAGCCGTTGAGCGTGCCGGCATCCCGGCCGTGATGGTCACCGACGGTCCGCACGGCCTGCGCAAGCAGCGCGGCAGCGCCGACCACCTTGGCATCGGCGACAGCGTCCCGGCGACGTGCTTCCCGCCCGCAGTGGGACTCGGCTCCTCGTGGGATACCGAACTCGCTTACCGTGTCGGCAAGGCGCTGGGCGTGGAGTCCTCGATCGAAGACGTCGCAGTGATCCTCGGCCCGGGAGCCAACATCAAGCGGTCCCCGCTGTGCGGCCGTAACTTCGAGTACCTCTCGGAGGATCCGATTGTCTCCGGTGTTATGGCCGCCGCCATCGTGCAGGGCACCCAGTCAACCGGCGTCGGAACCTCACTGAAGCACTTCGCGGCGAACAACCAGGAGGAGGACCGCATGCGCTCCTCCAGCGACGTGGACCCGCGTCCGCTGCGCGAGATCTACCTGCGCAGCTTCCAGCGGGTTGTCCAGGACGCCCAGCCGTACACGGTGATGTGCTCCTACAACCGCGTTAACGGGGTGTTCGCTTCGGAAGACCCCTTCCTGCTTAACCAGGTGCTGCGCGATGAATGGGGCTTCGAAGGCCTCGTTGTTTCCGACTGGGGAGCCGTCAACGACCGGGTTAAGGCCTTGGCCGCCGGCCTGGATCTCGAGATGCCGTCTTCGGGCGGCGTGACCGACGCGCAGATCGTGGCCGCCGTCCGCGAGGGTTCCCTGGACGAGGGCGTCGTGGATACCGCGGCTGCCCGCATCGCGACGCTCGCGAAGCGCTGGCAGGACACACCGAGGGTTGCCGGTCCGCTGGACGTCGAGGCGCATCATGCTCTCGCACGGGAGGCCGCAGGCCGCTCGATCGTCCTGCTTAAGAACGATGGCCCGGTGCTGCCGCTGACAGCGGAGACTTCGGTTGCGGTCATCGGAGCCTTCGCGCAGACGCCGCGATACCAGGGGGCGGGTTCCTCGATGATCAACCCGACGCGCCTGGATTCGGCGCTGGAGGGTATCCGTGCCGTGAGTACCGCGGAGGTTACCTACGCCCCGGGCTTCAGCCTGGCCGCAGCCGCTCCCGCGGAGGAGACGGCGGCCCTGCGCGAGGAAGCCGTGGCGGCCGCAGCTGCTGCCGAGACGGCGGTCGTGTTCCTTGGGCTCCCGGCACGGCTGGAGTCGGAGGGCTTCGACCGGGAGGACATCGATCTGCCCGCTGACCAGCTGGCGCTCTTGGATGCCGTGCTGGCCGCCAATCCGCGGACCGTCGTCGTGCTGTCCAACGGTGGTGTGGTGGCACTTCCCTTCGCTGACCGCGTGCCCGCGATCCTCGAAGCCTGGCTGCTCGGACAGGCCGGCGGCAGCGCGACCGCGGATGTCCTCTACGGGACGGTGAACCCTTCGGGGAAGCTGACCGAGACGATTCCCGTGCGGCTGGAAGACTCTCCTGCCTTCCTCAACTTCCCCGGTGAACAGGGACATGTCCGCTACGGCGAGGGGTTGTTCGTGGGTTACCGCTGGTACGACGCCCGCCGGCTCGAGGTGGCTTTCCCGTTCGGTCATGGGCTGTCCTACACGACGTTCGGATACGGGGATGCCGTGGCCTCCGTGACCGCTGACGGCGACGTCGAGGTGCGCGTCACGGTGACCAACACGGGTCCCCGCGCGGGCCGCGAGGTGGTCCAGGCGTACACCGGACTGGTGTCCCGCGTGCAGCGCCCGGAACGCGAGCTCAAGGCGTTCCAGGTGGTAGAGCTGGACGCGGGGGAGAGTCGCGAGGTGCTTCTGACTATCCGTCGCTCTGACCTCGCCTACTGGCACGTCGCCGCAGACCGCTGGGTCGTCGAAGGCGGCACCTATACGGTTGAGGTCGCTGCTTCCAGCAGGGACATCCGCTCGGCCACGTCTGTGGAAGTGGACGGCGACAGCCTGCGCATGCCGCTCACCCGGGAGTCCTCCCTGGCTGAGGTGTTCGCGCACCCCGTTGCCGGGCCCATCATGCAGCAGGCCATGGCCCAGATGGCCGCGACGATGGAAGGTGCGGCGTCGATCCTGCCGGAGGGCGTGGAGATGGAGAAAATGATGGGCTCCTTCCCAATCGGCCGCATCGGCATGCTCGCGGGTGAGGACTTTTCTCCCGAACAGGTCGATGGGCTCCTGGCAATGGCGAATGAAGCCAGCGCCTAATCACCCCTAGGCTTCAGAGCTGTGAGGGGCCCGCTACCCGGGAACGGGTAGCGGGCCCCTTACGGCCTGCAGCTCCGTCCCGAGCGGGCGGTGACTACGCGGATTCGCGCCCGTGGCGATAGCCCCGGCGGATTTCCGCGATGGCCCGGGCAATATTGGGGTCCCGGCCCGAGGCAGTCATGATGGTGTCGAAATCAGTCAGCCCGACGTCGCCGTACCGGCACGTCACCTCGATCTCCGTGCGTTTGGGGCTGTGGGAGCGCAGTGGCTGGCCAGCCATGGCCGAATGCTCGGCCAGGGCTGCGCGGCCGGTCCGCACCATCCGCAGTTCCCCGCCGACGTCGTCCGGGAAGCGGAACGTTTTGCCCTTCCGCGCCGTCATCAGGGCCCGCCACTGCTCGCGGCGCAGCTGTGGTGCGCCGGGGAAGAAGCGGGCGACGGCGTCGTTCAGCGCTGCCGTTTCGCTCTCCTCCCGGCGCGGACGCACAACCAGGCGTTCCCGGGCAATCAGGAGTGGATAGACCACCAGCAGGATTGCCAGCAGGACCGCTATGACGTTGAATCCGCCAAAGATCACAAACGCGGCAGCCGTGAAAATGAGGCGGCTCACGGCTTTCTCGGAATAGGACCGCGGCGGGGTAAACGGAACACCAACCCGCACGCTCGACTCTTCACTCATGCCCATCCGCCTTTCAGCTCTGCCAGGGCTTCTGCTTCCCGCGCCAGCCGGGTGGCTTCGCGCAGTTCCTCGTCAAACGAATTCCCGGGCCCGGGTGCGGCGGTGGGTGAAGGACCGCCCAGCCCGTCCAGCCGCGCCCGGCTCTGCTCCACGGTGACTGCCAGCCGCAGCTGCGCCTGTGCCTTCAGCAGATCGGAAATCAACTGCTGGACCCGTTCCCTCTGGGTACGGATTTCCGCGAGATGGGCAGTGGCCGTGGTTTCGCGGTCCGCTGCCAAGGTGTGCATCCGCCGGGCAGTTCCCGCCAGGCTCAGGGCGGACTGCGAAGCATTCGACGGGCCGGCGATCACGGATTCCACCGCTTCCCGGCGCAGCCGGTAGGCCTCGGCTACGGAGGCGTAATGTGCTGCCGCTTCGGCGGCGACCCGTTCCTGCTCCTCCAGCGTCCGGCCAGCGGCTTTGGCGGAACCCATCGCGGTATTGAGGCGGGCATGGATTTCTTCGTGGTTGCCGCGGGGCGGCGGCAGGGTCCTGAACCTGCCATCGACGCTCATTCGCAGGCGGCGCAGATCGTGGAGTAATCGAGCCATGATTCTCCTAGGCCGGGGTGGTTCCGGGCTTCACAGGGAAGTGTGCAGGAGTCTAGCAGCGGCACACCCCTGCGGGGCATGGGGTGCGGAAGATTAATTGAACCGCGGCTGAACCCCGTGCAGGAGAGGCCCGGTCATGAAACCGGTCACGTTTCGTGCCGGCAAATTATCTCCCAGAACCGCTCTGGCGCAACGGTAGTGCGAAGTATTGGGTGCGCAACCAATCCAATAAAACCTAGGTTCCTGGGTTATGCTCCCATATCATGGCTGCGCGTAAATCCTCCGTGTTCACCACGGCAACCACCTTCGGACGCCTGCTCTCCTTTCTGGGAGTCAGTGTGCTCTGCGGCGTTCTCGTCGCTGCGCTTTTCGTCCCCATGGCTGCGGGTGCCGGTTCCGCTGCTTCGGCGTCTATCAAGTTCTTCGATGGACTGCCGGCTGACCTGGAACGGGCGACCCTGGCGACGCCCACCAAGATCGTGGCCGCCGACGACTCACTGATCGCGACCCTTTATGAGGAGAACCGCCAGCCGATCACCTTCGACCAGGTCTCTCCGCACATGGTGGATGCCCTCTTGGCCATCGAGGACTACCGGTTCTACGAACACGGCGGTGTGGACGTCGAGGGCATCATGGGTGCGCTCGCCAGTAACATTTCCAGCGGAACCAACCGCGGCGCCTCCACCATCACGCAGCAGCTCGTCACCAACGTGCTGATCAACTCCGCGAAAGAGCGGGGCGAGGAAGGGACCTACAGCGGCAGCAAGGGGATCTCCGACAAGGTCCGGGAGATCCGGCTGGCCATCGCGGTGGAGAACGAGATGTCCAAGGACGAAATCCTTGAGGGCTACTTCAACATCGTGCAGTTCACGGGCACCACCTTCGGCGTGCAGGCAGCCTCGAAGTACCTCTTCAACAAGGACGCCTTGGACCTGAACATCCAGGAGAGCGCGCTGCTCGCCGGTTTGGTGAATGGCCCGAGTATGTACGACCCGCAGACCAATCCCGATGCCGCCCTGGAGCGGCGCAACCTGGTGCTCGGCACCATGCTGGAGCACGGCAAGATCGACCAAGCCCAGCACGACGCCGCAGTCGCTACCGGGCTGGACCTGAACATCACGCCCACCCTGAACGGCTGCGTTGGTGCCGAACAGGCTCCTTACTTCTGCGCCTACGTGGAAAACCTGGTCCTGAACAGCGAAGAGTTCGGTGACACCCGTGCAGAGCGCGCGTCCGTGCTCTACCGCTCCGGGCTGACCATCAAGACCACCTTGGATCCGCAGGTGCAGCAGGCAGCGCAGGACGCCGTCAACGACACCGCCAACCCGGACACCACTGACGGTGCAGTCGGCCACTCCATGGTGAGCCTGGAACCCGGCACCGGAAACATCCTCTCCATGGCCCAGAACACCCGGTACAACCCCGGGGAGAACCCGGGCGATTCCGTGCTGAACTTCAACGTGGACCAGTACCAGGACGGCGATCCGGAGAAGGGCCTCGGGGGCGTGGGCGGGTTCCAGCCGGGCTCGACCTTCAAGCCGTTCACCGTTGCGGCGTGGGTCGACGCCGGCAAGTCGCTGAATACCCAGCTCGACGGACGCAAGAAGACCTATCCGCAGGGTGACCGCTGGACAGCCAGCTGCCTGGACGGCGGCAACTTCGTAGTTGATGCAGCCGAGGGATACAACCCGCAGAACTACGGCGACATGAACTACGGCGACGCCACCGTACTTCGCGGTCTGGCACAGTCGTTCAACACCATCACCATGGCCTCTGCGAAGCAGCTGGACCTCTGCCGGATCATGAATATCGCGGAATCCATGGGCATCCACAACGGCAAAAGCGCCTCCGGAGAAAATGAGCCGCTGACCGTCAACCCGTCCGCACTGATCGGCGGCGTGGAGGATGTTTCGCCGATGGTTATGGCGCAGGCGTTCGCTGGCTTCGCGGCCGAAGGCAACGTGTGTGAACCCCGTGCCCTGCTCGAGGTCAAGGCCGCTAACGGAGACACCTACAACGTTCCCGAACCCGAGTGCGAGCAGGTCATCAGCAAGGAGACCGCCCGCGGGGTGAACTATGCGACGCAGGAAGTGATGAAGTCCGGTTCAGGTTCACTCCTGAACTACGGCGGCCAGCCCATGGCCGGCAAGACCGGTACGAATGACTCCCGTTCGCAGACCTGGTTCATCGGATACAACTCCGGCATGGCGACGGCCAGCTGGATCGGCAACTGGAAGGCCGGGACCGGGTCCCTGTCGGGTCTGGAGATCGGCGGCCGGGTCTACCCCGAGATTGACGGCGGTCTGATTGCCGCTCCGTCCTGGGCCAAGTTCATGCTGCAGGCCGGCGACCTGCATCCGGGCGAACCATTCGCGAACCCGCCAAGCAACCTGCTGGCAAACCCCAGCCCGAGCCCCAGCCCGTCTGCCTCGGATGACGACAAGGACGAGGAGAAGGACGCAACGCCGTCGGCCACTCCAAAGCCGCGGCCGAGTGTGGCGCCCACCCAGCCGGCGCCCGTGGAGCCGAAGCCCGAGCCTTCTGAAGAAGCGCCGTCCCCGGAGCCAAGCGCTCCCACCGTTCCTCCGGCGACCACATCCCCGCCAGCGGCTCCTTAGTCACCGGCTG
>NZ_DALZXY010000001.1:34757-58720 GCF_031988865.1 Arthrobacter sp. | reverse complement strand
GCCCCGAAATAAATGACGGGGCGGGCCGCAGCTGTCTTCGGCTCGGCTAGATTTGTCCCTATCGGGGGCAGCTCATCCGCTCCTCCGTGCCGCCAGGGTGAACCGGCGGGCCGCTGAACCGGGGAAGAGCGACCTTGACTGAACATCCGCCGGCCATCTCCGTCCGGGGACTGACCAAAAGATACGGCTCCACCACTGCGGTGGACGATATTTCCTTCGATGTGGAGCCCGGCAGCGTGTTCGCGTTCCTGGGCACCAACGGCGCCGGGAAATCCACCACCATCGGCTGCCTGACCACGGTGAACCCGTTCGAAGCCGGGACAGCCGAAGTCTGCGGCTACAACGTGCGTTCGGAGGGGGAGGACGTGCGCCGGAATATCGGCGTCGTTTTCCAGGAATCGATCCTGGACCCGCTGCTGACGGGCCGGGAGAACCTGCGCGTGCGGGCCCGCTTCTACTCCTCCGACCGGGCCGCCAATGAAGCCCGGATCAATGAGCTGTCCGCCCTGATTGACCTCGGCGGCTTCCTGGACCGCCGCTACGGAACCTACTCCGGCGGCCAGCGCCGCCGCGTGGACATCGCCCGCGCGCTGTTGCCCTCGCCGTCGATCATCTTCCTGGACGAACCCACTGCCGGGCTTGACCCGGCCAGCCGTGCGATCGTCTGGTCCACCATCCATGACCTGCGCGACCGCCACGGCCTCACTGTCTTCCTCACCACGCACTACATGGAGGAAACCGAGGAAGCCGACAGGGTCTGCATCATCGACGCCGGCCGGATCATCGCCGACGGCACCCCGGCGGAGCTCCGCGCCAAACACAGCTCCAGCATCCTCACCGTTACCACCACCGACCGCCCCGGGCTGGAAACACTCACCGCGGAACTCGGCGGTACCGTCGAATCCGCGGAAGGCGCCGTCGTGCGCATCATTGTTGAGACGGCCGAAACGGCCCGCCTCATCCTGGCCCGGCACGGCGCCGCAACCCAGGACTTCGAATTCCGGCACGGCACCATGGATGACGTCTTCCTGGCCCTGACCGGCCGGAACACCGCCCTGGAAGGGGTCCGCGAATGAACGCCGTTCTGGACATCACTACCCGGAACCTCCGGCTCTTTTTCCGGGACCGCCTGGGCGTGTTCTTCTCCCTGCTCTCGGCGCTCGTGGTGTTCCTGCTGTACACGCTCTTCCTGGGCAACCTGCAGACTGAGGGGCTCGGCGAATCTTTCCCGCAGGCGTCCAGCGGGGAGATCAAGGCCTTTGTGGACAGCTGGATGTTCGCCGGGATCCTGGGCATTACGTCCATTACGACGGCGCTGGCGGCCATGACCGTGTTTGTGGACGATTCGGGCTCGGGCCGCTTCCGCGACTTCCTTGTTTCGCCGATCCAGCGCGGCAAACTGATCCTGGGCTATCTGCTCTCAGCCACACTCATCTCCCTGATCATGACTGGCCTGATGCTGGCGGTCAGCCTGGTGTACCTCTACGCGGTCAACGGCGTGACCCTCGGTGCAGCAGAGCTGCTGCGGACGTGCGGCTACCTGGCGCTTTCCTGCGTCGCCTTCGCGGCATTGAGCGCTTTTGTGGTCTCCTTCATCCGCACCGCGGGCGCTTACTCGGCGCTGTCCACGATCGTGGGCACCGTGCTGGGGTTCCTGGCCGGCTCCTACATCCCCGTGGGCAGCTTTCCCGACGGCGTGCGCACCTTCGTGAGTGCGCTGCCGTTTATGCAGTCCTCCATGCTCGTCCGGCAGGAAATGACCGCCGACACCCTCCCTGCCATGACCGGCGGCCAGCCAGCCGCGACGGCGGAACTGCAGGACGTTTTTGGCATCACCGCGGAGGTCGGCGACTGGCAGGTGGGCACCGGCTATGTGCTCTTCAGCCTCGCGGCGATGGCGGTGGTCTTCACTGTCCTGGCCACGGTGCGGATCAGCCGCCGCATCCACGTTCGGGCCTAGCGCTGCTTTCCGCTTCCTCTGGAAAGCGCGGGTGCCGCGGTTCCACACTGTAGGGAGGTTCCGCTGTGCCTGGAACCCTGACCTACGCCCGAGGAGCAACCATGAACACGGATTCCGTACTCATTATCGGCTCCGGCCCCGCAGGCTATACCGCTGCGGTCTACGCCGCCCGCGCCGGTCTGGCGCCCCGGGTAATGGCCGGATCCGTGACGGCCGGCGGCGCACTGATGAACACCACCGAGGTGGAGAACTTCCCCGGATTCCCGGACGGAATCCAAGGCCCGGACCTGATGGAGGCACTCAAACGCCAGGCTGAAAAGTTCGGGGCGGTGGTGGAGCTCGACGACGTTGTGTCAGTGGAACTGGCCGGCCACACCAAGCGGGTGGTCACCGGGTCCGGGACCACCCGGAAGGCCCGCGCCGTCATCCTCGCCACCGGCTCGGCCTACAAGGAACTGGGACTTCCGGAGGAGAAGGAACTGAACGGACGGGGTATCTCCTGGTGCGCCACCTGCGACGGGTTCTTCTTCCGCAACCAGAACCTGGCAGTGGTGGGCGGCGGAGATTCGGCCATGGAAGAGGCCCTGTTCCTGACCCGCTTCGCGAGCAGTGTGACAGTTGTGGTCCGGCGGAGTGAACTTCGGGCCTCCCGGATCATGGCCCAGCGGGCCAAGTGCCACGAGAAGATCCGTTTCGCCTGGAACAGCGAAGTCACCGCGATCCACGGCCCGGACAAGGTCACCGGCCTCACCCTGACCGACACCGTTACGGGTGAGGCCCGGGAACTGGAAGTCGGCGGGATCTTCGTCGCGATCGGGCATGTTCCGCGGACGGAGCTGCTGCACGGGCAGATCGACCTGGACGACGCCGGCTACATCCGCGTGGTGGCACCCACCACGCAGACGAACGTCGACGGTGTCTTCGCCTGCGGCGACGCCGTCGACCACCGCTACCGCCAGGCCATCACCGCTGCCGGAACGGGGTGTTCGGCCGCCCTGGACGCTGAACGCTACCTCGCCGCCGTCCAGGACGCCGATGCCATCGCCACGGCCTTGGTGGAGGGGGCGCTGGACCAGTGAAATGTGGGGGTTTAGCCCGCGCCGGAGAAGGTAAGGACCAGCAGGGCGATGTTCAGCGTGATCAGCAGGACGGCGACGACGGCGCCCAATGCGGTGGTCCACCAGCGGTTCCGGTGCTCGCCCATTAGGTCCGTGCGGGAAGTCAGCCACAGCAGCGGCACCAGCGCGAACGGAATGCCGAAGGAGAGCACCACCTGGCTCAGCACCAGCGCCCAGGTGGGGTCAATGCCGATCGCGAGGATGCCCAGGGCCGGCACCAGCGTGACCAGCCGGCGCAGCAGCATCGGGATCCGCACCTTGAGCAGGCCCTGCATGATTTCGGCGCCGGCATAGGCGCCCACCGAGGTGGAGGCCAGTCCGGAGGCCAGAAGGCCGAGGGCAAACAGGAAGGCGATGCCGCTGCCAAGGGAGCCTTCGATGGCGGCGTGGGCACCGTCCAGCGTGTCAGTTCCCTCGACGCCCTGCAGCGAGGTTGCGGCCAGCAGCAGGATGGCCAGGTTCACGGTGCCGGCGATCACCAGCGCAATCGTGACGTCCCAGCGGGTGGCCCGGATCAGTGTGGACGTGGTCATGCCCTGCGTCCGCTCCGGGAAACGGTCCCGGGTGAGGGCCGAGTGCGCGTAGATCGCGTGCGGCATCACTGTCGCACCGAGGATGGAGGCGGCCAGGAGTACTGATTCGGCGCCGTCGAACCGGGGTACCAGCCCCTCGGCAACGGCTCCGGGATCCGGCGGGGCAATGAACACACCGGCCGTAAAGCCAATGGCAATGATGGCCATCATGGAGACGATTACGTACTCAAACCCGCGGTGCCTGCCGCTGCCCTGCAATGCCAGCACAGCCATCGAAACCGCGCCCGTGATGACCCCGCCGGCCAGCAGTGGCAAGTCAAAAAGCAGCCAGAGCGCGACGGCGCCGCCGATCACCTCGGCGACGTCGGTCGCCATGGCCACCAGCTCGGCCTGCAGCCAGTAGAGGCGGCGGCCGGTGGTGGATTTCACCCGGAGGCCTACCAGCTCGGGCAGGCTCCGGCCGGTGGCGAGTCCGAGCTTGGCGGAGAGGTACTGCACCAGCCAGGCCATGGTGTTTCCCGCGACGACGACCCACACCAGCAGATAGCCAAACCGTGCTCCCGCGGTCATGTTGCTGGCGACGTTGCCAGGGTCCAGGTAGGCAACACCGGCCACCAGCGCCGGGCCGAGCAGCCAGGGCAAGCGGGTTTTCGCCGAGCCCCGGGCTAGGCGGGATGAGGTGCTGGCGGGGGCCACTTTGGGGAGCATAAGGCCAAGGTAGCACTTTAAGTTCGGTGTGCCTAAGAGTTTTGGTTAGGGGGAAGGAACATCTTGGTGATCCAGCTCTGCCGGGCCATCTGCCGGCAGTTCCCGGCGGGTCCGGTGCTGCGATACCGCCAGCCAAGCCAGGGCGCCGGCGACCGGCAGCAAGAGGATCACGGCGCACCACAGTGCCCGGACCCTTCCGGCCGCCCAGCCGGTGCGGCACAGACTGAAGAGAGCCCCCGCCATCAGGGTGAGGATGACGATCAGCAGCAGGATAGCTGCGGGAATCCACATCAGGAACTCAACGGGCATGGTTGGACCGGGCGCTTTCGAGGGAGGGCTTGAGCGGAAGGAACCTGGGTGGACCTGGATAGACCCGCAGGTCCGAACCGCTGTTCGGCCTGCGCGTCTCCAGCCTAGGTTTCCGATGCCCGGCCGCACATCATCCTTGAAGATGAGTTCGGCACCGCCGGGGGTCATCCCTGCACATGAGGGGACGGTGCGGGGACGGCTTAGGGTTGAAGAATGCCTGCTCCCGCCCCAAACACGATTTCCCGTATCTTCACCCTTGTTATGGCTGCCGTCAGCATCCCCATGGCCATCGTTGTTCCGCTGTGGATCACTGCCGGGCGGACGCTGTTTGGGGTGGAGGGGCAGCTGGTCCCGATCTTCGCCCTGACGGCCGGCCCGGTCCTTGCCATCCTGATGCTCACCGCCGCCGTGAAGATCACGGTTCAGGCGAAGGGCCGCCACCCGTTCGGCGCCCCGCTGAAGACTTCGGTCCTGCTCCTGGCCAACTATGTCCTGGCCGGAGCGTTCGGGTTCCTGGTTCCGGACTTCGGCAGCCCGGGGAGCGGTTCGGTACTGTCCGGACTCGCCGGCGAGGATGTCCTGGGCTACTCCGCGGCGCTGGCCAACCCGTTCGGCATCGCCACCCTGTTCATCTCCGTGGTGGTCCTGGTTACTTCCTTCCGGGACTCAGCGGCTACCCGGCAGGCTCCGGCCCCCGCCCCGGTGTTGCCGGCGCGCTGAGGACGGTGGCCGGCGCTGAGGACGGTGGCCGGCGCTGAGGACGGTGGCCGGCGCGCTGCGCCACGGCAGCTTCCCGCCATCATGGTGAGTGCAAGCCCGTAGTCCACTGAGCCCCCGTCCGGATGTCAACGCTTTAGGAGGCGGCACCCGCCGGCTGCGGTGAGGCGTGCGCGTAATAGAACTCAAAGTCGTCGTAGGGATCACGCCAGGCGGAGTCGTCCCGCCGAATCCGAACGACGGCGGCGGCATGGACCCAGCGGTTGTGGGCCCGGGCGTCGTCGTCGATCCAGTGCACAAGCACGTGGGTGCGGGTCCAGGCGACAGCCTTGCCATCGACGCCCAGCCCAACCATGCGGCAACGGATATACGGTTCACGCCGGTACGGGGCATGGGAAACGCGCGGGGCAGGACGGCCGGTCTGGGAATGCGGGGCGGGCTCGGTGGAGGTGCTCATACACTCCACTGTGGCTGTTGGCACTGACATTGGTGTGTGCCGTTTCCAGGGCCGGGAATGGTGCGCGGGCCAGGGCGGAGCTGCTAGGAGGCTAAGTCCCGCCACTTGGCGGCGGCGCGGGTGCCCAGGGCCGTGCCGCTGTCCTTGACCCGGCGGGGGATCATTCGGATGACCGGCGCGAGGTCGGAGCGGGGGAAGCGCGAAGCGTCCGCGGAGCTGTCCGGCTCGGCCGGACGGGCCAGACGGCCCGCCGTGTCAGGCGCCGCGCCCTTGGGCGGACGGTTCATCAGCAGGTAGGCCAAGGCCACGGGAGCAATCAGCAGGGAGATCAGGGTTACGGTGCCCACCGCGTACAGCGCGAGCATTGCGTAGAACGGGCTTTCAAAGAGGGACGCGATGAATGCAGCGCTGCCGAACAGCAGCCAGAGCCAGAACACCCCGACCAATACCAGGGCGGTACGGGCACGGCGGTAGAGCATCACGGAGCGGCGGCGCGTTGAAGGCACGCTCGCCTGAGACTCACTGCCCATTTCGGATCTCCCCAGCTAATCGGGCCCAGTGATGGCGGGCCATAAGGCTGATATTAGTCTCATTTGGTCCGTAACACTGGCATACACAGGCCACAATGGTGTGTGTCGTTTCAGGAAGGGAAAATCTTGCGTGCCACCCCTGGCCCCGGCCTGCTTTTTGTACTGGTCTGCGCCATGGGTGCCGGCCCGGTGATGAACTACGGATTGTCTGCCACGAGCACACTCGTGATGGCGGACCTGGGCATCAGCGAGGCGCAGTTTGGGCTGCTGGCGGCCACCTGCTTCGCCAGCGCAGCGCTGTCGTCCATGTCCCTGGGCAAGCTAAGCGACCGCATCAGCGCCCGTGCGCAGCTGCTGATCATCTTCGGCGGCACCGCGCTGGCATTGTTCTTTATGGCGGTGTCGGGGAACTATCTGTGGTTGCTGGCCGCTGTTCTCTTCGCCGGACCCGCGCAGGCCATCTCCAATCCCACGACCAACCGGATCATCATCCATGCCGTGGAACCGGCCAAACGCCCGGGTTGGATGGGCATCAAACAATCCGGTGTGCAGGCCAGCCAGCTCTTTTCGAGCTTGTTCTTCCCGGCCGCCGCGCTGTTCGCCGGATGGCGCGGAGCCGCCGTCGGCGCTGCCGTAGTCCTGGGCCTGCTGCTGCTGTATTCCTGGAACCGGCTGCCCAAGGAACCGCGCCGCCCGGCCACGGCCCGGGCCAGCAGCGGGACGGTGGAGAAGAAGTTCCCCGTGTCCGTCTGGCTGCTCGCTGCCTTTGCCCTCTTCTCCGGCGCGGGCATGCAGGCGACCAACGTCTACCTGCCGCTGTTTGCGCAGCGGGAGCTCGGCTTTTCCCTGCTGTTGGGTGGTGTTACCGCTGCCGCGGCCGGCGTCGTGGGGGTGGCCTCCCGCGTATTGTGGGGCCGGCGCATGGCCGTGGGTGTCCGTGCCTCAACCCTTCTCCTGCTCCTGGCTGCCGGAGCGGTGTGCGGTGCGGCGCTCTTCCTGGCTGCCGGGGAGACCGGCGAACCGGCCCTGCTGTGGGCCGGGGTGCTGTTCCACGGCGCCTCAGCCCTGGGTATCAACGTGGTGGTGATGGCCGGAGTCCTCCGTGAAGTTCCCAAGCAGCGGGTCGGTGCCGCCTCCGGAGCCGTCTCACTGGGGATGTATGCGGGCTTCGCGCTGGGCCCACTGGCTATGGGTCTGTTGTTGGAGTTCTCCGGAGGGTTCCTGGACGGGTGGCTGTTCATTGGTTGCGCGTACCTGCTCTGCATTGTCACTGGCCTGGGGTACCGCCGCATGGATCCACTCCCCGTGCCTGGTCCGCAGACTCACAGTTCCCACACAGGAATGAACAAGGCCGCCGAAAGCCTCCCGGGCGATGATCGAAAACGGCACACCGGGCGCCCCGGCGCCTGACCGTCCGCGCCCGGATGGCTAAGCTGTCCCCGACGCAGTTTCCGGGCGGACCCGATGGAAAGGCTCACATGACCGAGGCCCCGAGTAACTTCGCTGCCGATCTTCCCAAGCTCACGCATCCGGACGGCACGCCCATCCGCGCCCTAGTGGTGGACGACGAACCCAATCTCGCGGACCTGATCAGCATGGGACTGCGGATGACCGGATGGGAGGTCGCCATTGCCGGCGACGGACGTTCCGCCGTCGCCAAGGCGCGTGAATTCCGTCCGGACGTGCTGGTGCTGGACGTGATGCTGCCCGAATTCGACGGCGTTGAGGCCCTTGGCAAGATCCGCAGCTTCGCCCCGGATGTTCCAGCTCTCTTCCTCACTGCCAAAGACGCTGTGGAGGACAGGATCACGGGCCTCGCCGCCGGCGGCGATGACTACGTGACCAAACCGTTCAGCATGCAGGAAGTCCTGCTGCGCCTGCACCGCCTGGTCCAGCGTTCCGGCGCTGCCTCGGCGGACACTGCCGAACTGGTGGTGGGGGATCTGGTGCTCAACCTGGACACCCGCGAAGTTACCCGCGCCGGCGAGGAGATCCAGCTGACGGCCACCCAGTTCGATCTGTTGCGGTTCCTGATGGAGAACCCCCGCCGCGTGGTCAGCAAATCACAGATCCTGGACCGGGTCTGGGACTACGATTTCGGCGGGCAGGCGAACATCGTGGAACTCTACATCTCCTACCTGCGCAAGAAGATCGACGTCGACCGCCCGCCCATGATCCACACCATCCGCGGCGCCGGATACGTGCTTAAACCCGCCCTATGACTTCCGGCCCGGGCCTGGCAGGCCCGAATCAGGAAGCGCATCGCCAGATGGCGCAGAGTCCGGCCGGCGCACACGGCGCACACGGCGCTCCCGGGTCGCAGCCGGGCCGGGCACGCTGGCAGCGCTGGCTGGAAGGCTGGCGGCTGCGAAGCAAACTCCTGGTTGCCACGCTGGCACTGTTGCTGATTACCTGCCTGACCATCGGGTTCTTCAGCCACGCGGTGATGAGTGTTTTCCTCACCCGGCAGCTGGACCAGACGCTGCTCGGCGCCTCCGATCGGGCGCTCGGCCTGCAGGCCCCGCATGGAAGACTTCCAGATCCGGACCGGGACCCCCTCGATGCTCCAGGCCAGGGGCGGATCGGCATGATTGGGGTCCGGATCACGGACGGCGAGTTGATCAGCGGCGGCGTCGTGACACCAGACGGGACCCGCGCCGCCCTCCCTGAATCCGATGCGGAAATCCTCGCCGCGGTGCCTGTGGTTCGTGAACCGGTGACTAGGAACCTCTCGGTGGGCGAGTACCGTCTGGTGGCGCAGCCCCAGCCAGGCGCACCTGGCACCGCGATTGTTTCCGGACTCCCGCTCGCCGAAAGGAATAACACCCTCTTCTCGCTCGGCCTGACAATTGCCGGGGTATCGGCCGTGGGGCTGGTACTCACTGGGGTGCTCGGATACCTGATCATCCGGCGCGCGCTGCAGCCCCTGGAGCAGGTCTCTGCCATCGCCACGCAGGTGGCCACCATGCCGCTCGAAGCGGGCGACGTCAACCTGCCGGAGCGGGTGCCCGAGGAACTGACGCACCCCACCACGGAAGTGGGCAGCGTTGGACTGGCCTTTAACCGGATGCTGGATAACGTTTCGCATGCCCTGGCAGTGCGCCAGCGCAGCGAAACACAGGTGCGGCAGTTTGTGGCCGATGCCAGCCACGAGCTGCGTACTCCGCTGACGTCCATCCGCGGCTACACCGAGATGGTCCGCCTCACGGAGGACCTCAGCGCGAACGGCCGGCAGTCCCTGGGACGGGTGGAGGCGGAGTCCCTCCGGATGACCGGGCTGGTGGAGGACTTGCTGCTCCTTGCCCGCCTGGACGAGGGCCGCGGAGAGATCCGGAAGGAAGTGGACCTCACCCAGTTGGTGATCGAATCCGTCAGCGACGCCAGGGTTGCTGCCCAGGACCACAGCTGGACCATTTCAGTGCCGGAGGAGCCCGTTGTTGTGCAGGGAGACCCCGGCCAGCTGCGGCAGGTCCTGATCAACCTGCTGACCAACGGGGGACGGCACACGGATCCGGGGACAACGGTCAGCACCACGCTCGCCGCGGCTGCCGGGGGAGGGGCGGTGATCACCGTGGCTGACAACGGTCACGGCATCCCCAAGCCTTTCCAGGAGCACATCTTCTCCCGGTTCACGCGGGCCGACGCCGCCCGCAGCGGGCGCGCAGCCTCCTCCGGCCTCGGGCTGGCGATTGTGGCTGCGATCGTCAGCGCGCACCGCGGCAGCATCAGCCTGGACAGCGAACCGGGCCGGACCGTCTTCACCGTCCGGCTGCCGGGAAGAGGTTCCGGCGCGGAGCCGGGGAGGAGCGCGGGATAGGAATCGAGGCTGCGGGCGCCGGTGCGGGGGGGGCGGGACTGCGCGGAGCTGGTACGGAGGGGAGTTCAATTGGCCGGGTCCTGCGACGGCGACGCCGGGGCGGGATCCTTCGGCGCGTGCCGCGGACTGTCCGGATTCAGCAGCGAGTGCCGGCGCCCGTAGAACCAGTACAGGATCATTCCGATAATCAGCCAGACCCCGAACCGGACCCAGGTTTCCCAGTGCAGCTGCAGCATCAGGAACCCGGAAGCCAGGACACCAAATGCCGGAACCCACGGCATCAGCGGTAGCCGGAACTCCCGCGGAGCGTCAGGCTGGGTGCGCCGAAGCACGATCACGGCAACGCAGACCACCACAAACGCCGCGAGGATACCGATGTTCGTCAGGTCGGCCACCGCCCGGATGGGGAAGAACCCGGCCAGCAGGGCGGAGGCGCCGCCGGCGATCCAGGTCACCCGCTGGGGTGTGCCACGCGAATCGGTGCCGGCGAACCAACGGGGCAGCAGGCCGTCGCGGCTCATCGAAAACCAGACCCGGGTGACGCCGAGCAGGAAGGTCAGCATCACGGTCAGGATCGAGATCACGGCGAAGGCCGAGATCACCGTGGCGATCACCGGCAGCCCCACGCTCTGGAACGCGGAGGCGAATCCCGCCGTCGGGCTGATTTCCGTGTAGTTCTGCATGCCGGTCAGTACCAACGTGGCCAGCACGTAGAGCAGCATGGCCACACCCAGGGAGAGCAGGATGGCCTTAGGCATGTGCTTCTTGCCGTCCGTGGCCTCCTCGGCGGCCGTGCTCATGGCGTCGTAGCCGAACACTGCGAAGAAGACGGTGGCGGCTCCGGTGAAGACCGCGCCGAAGCCGTTGGGCAGGAACGGGGTGTAATTGTCAGTGTTTACGAAGAACACGCCGAGCCCGATGATGAACAGGATCAGCAGGACTTTCAACGCCACCGCCACCAGCTCGAACCGCCCGAAGGTCCGGGTGCCGCGGCTAAGGATGAAGGTAATGAACAGGCAGACGACGACGGCGGGCAGATTCACCAGGCCGCCGTCGATCACGTCCCCGGTGCCCTGCATCCACAGCGGGATGTCGATGCCGATTCCGGCCATGAACTCGGTGAAGTAGCCGGAAATTCCAATGGCGACGACGGCGACGATCGCCGTGTACTCCAGCAGCAGGTCCCAGCCGATGAACCACCCGATAATTTCACCGAGGGCCACGTATCCGTAGGTGTAAGCCGACCCGGCCCGCGGCACCATCCCGGCGAACTCTGCGTAGGAGAGCGCGGCTGCGGCGCTCGCGAGCCCTGCGATGAGGAAGGAAATAACGACGGCGGGGCCCACACCCTCGGCGTCCGGCCCGCCGTTGGCCACCAGCCCGGCGAGTGTAAAGATGCCAATCCCGATGATGCCGCCGACGCCGATGGCCGTCAGCTGCCACAGGCCCAGGCTCTTGAAAAGCTTGGTTCCTTCGGCGGCTTCGCTTTCGGTTTCTTCGATCGGCTTGCGCCGGAAGATCGAGTTTTCCTTGCCTGCCACAGACATATTCGGCTCCTAGACCGGACGGGGGTGCGTCTGTGCAGTATCGGCTGTGGCTTGTGGGTTTGTAACCCCGGAGGCTGGTTTTGTGGACCGGACGGGGGAATCTGTTCCCCTATTTCCGGTTGGATCCACATAGCCCGCCGTTAAGCCGAAACGGACGCCGTGCGTGGCCTTCCGGCCATGCGCAGCGTCCGCCCAGGCGGCAGCCTAGGAGTTCTTGTCCACGGCCGGATCAGGCTTGTCCACGAGTTTCAGCCCGATTACACAGCCGATGATTCCGGCCAGGAACAGGACTTTAAGCACCCCGGGTTCCTCGCTGCCGGTGACCATGGCCCACGCCACGGTGAGGACAGCGCCGAGTCCGGTCCAGACGGCATACGCGGTGCTGATGGGGATGAACTTCATGGCGTAGCCCAGTCCTGCCATGGACAGGGCCGCGGCTACGGCGAAGACCACCGAAGGCAGCAGGACGGTGAACCCGTTCGACGCCTCAAGCGCGGTGGCCCAGACAGCTTCGAGGACGGCGCTGAGAATAAGGACGATCCAAGCCATGGCTATGCCACCACCTTCAGGCCGACAACGCAGCCAATGATTCCCATCAGCAGCACCACCTTGGCTACGGTGGCCTTCTCGCCGCCGAAGGTTATGGCGTATCCGGCCGTGAGGACGGCGCCGATTCCCACCCAGACGGCGTAGGCGGTGCCGACGGGGATGCTCAGCATCGCCCAGGAGAGTCCCGCCATGCTGGCGGCAAGCGCCACGGCGAACACGATAGTGGGGAGAGGTTTGCGGAAGTTATTCGACTTTCCGAGTGCTGTAGCCCAAACGGCTTCAAGCATTCCAGACGCAATGAGGGCGGCCCATGCCATGGCTAGCTCCTTTGGCCAGTCTTGTCGCGTGCCGGGTACTGATCCGTCGTCCGGGGGCCGGAATGTTCAGGCCCTGGTTCCACGGTAGCAAATTCTCAGTTTTGGTGCCGCGGCCGGTGGGGCTCGGTCGGCTCTTCGCACGCGCAGAGGGCACCGCACCGGATGGTGCGGGGCCCTCTGCCGTTGTGGCTAGGAACCGTTACTGCGGCTTCTTTCTGGTGGGAAGCATTCGGTGCCTGAACTGTTTTTTGACGGCCGCTTCGACCTGGTCCGCTACGTGTTCTTCGTAGTGCTCCTGCATGGTGTCCTGGACTTGCCCGGCCACATGCTCGGTGACATGGGCGGTCAGCTCATCGCGGGCCAGTTTTCGTTGCGCCCGCATCAGGGCCGCGTGTTCCTCATGGAAGGCCTTGGCCGTGGCAACACACATCAGGAGGATGACCACGCTGAACGGTACCGCGGTGAGGATCGCTGCGGTCTGGATGGCTTCGAGACCGTTGGCCAGCAGCAACGCGATGGCTACCGCGGCAGCGGAGAGTGCCCAGAAGACACGGATCCAGTTCTTTGGTTCGACATCGCCACCGGTGGACAGCATCCCCATTACGAGGGACCCGGAGTCCGCGGAGGTGATGAAGAAAACTGCGATCAGCAGGATGGCACCGATGGTGAGCGCCGTTCCGCCGGGAAGCCCGCCCAACATACCGAAGAGCGCCCCCTCGGTGTCCACGGTTCCATCCGGGCCCACCAGCCCGCCGCTTCCGAAGAGTTCCCGGTGGATGGCGGTGCCGCCAAGAACGGAGAACCAGAGGAAACCGACGATGCTGGGCACCAGAAGGACGCCGGCGACAAACTGCCGGACCGTGCGGCCCTTGGAGATGCGGGCGATGAAGATGCCGACGAACGGCGCCCAGGAGATCCACCAGCCCCAGTAGAACGTGGTCCACGCGGCCTGCCACGCTTCACCTTCGGCACCTGAGAAGGCAAGGGTATTGAAGGTCAGGCCAACTACGTTTTGCAGGTAGTTACCGATGGACTGCACGAATTCACGCAGCAGGAACAGGGTAGGTCCGGTGAAAAGAACGAACAGCAGCAGCAGCCCGGCGAGCATAAGGTTCGCGTTGGAGAGCCATTTCATGCCCTTGCCCACGCCGGATACCAGGGAAACGATGGTGAGCGTGATGATGCAGAGGATCAGGCCGACCTGGGTCATCTTGGTGGCCTGCATGATGTTGGCTTCTTCGAGGCCCGCCGATATCTGCAGCACGCCCAGGCCCAGGGACGTCGCAACACCGAAGAGTGTTCCGACCAGTGCGACGACGTCGATGAGGTTGCCCCAGCCGCCGGCAAGACGCCGCCGGCCGAACAGTGGTTCCAGCGTCCAGCGCATGGAGATGGGCCGGCCCTTGCGGTGCACTGCGTAGGCTACGGAAACGCCCACAACCACGTAGATTGCCCAGGCATGCAGCCCCCAGTGGAGGTAGGTCTGCGTCACGGCCCGTTGGGCGAGCTGGATCGGGGTGCCTTCGACGCCTGGCGGCGGTGTGGCGAAGTGGGTCAGCGGTTCGGCTACGCCAAAGAAGACCAGCCCAATGCCCATCCCTGCGGCGAACAGCAGGGAGAACCAGGACATGACCGAGAATTCCGGTTCGTCTTCGTCCTTGCCGAGCTTGATGTCTCCGTAGCGGCTAAGCCCGATCCAGAGCGCGAAAGCAATAAAAACGGCGATGGCTGCGACGTAGTACCAGCCGAACCATTTAATGACGTTGCTTTGGATGGCCGTGAACATGTCCGTCGCGGTTGAGGGGAACAAAATGGCAAAAAGCGCGAAAACCAAAATGATGCTGGCAGCGGGCCAGAAGACCGCCTTGGAGAGTCCTTTGGAAGGCTGCACCACGTCAGCAGACGGCTCCGCCACCTCGCCGGCAGACGATGCCTGTACCTCGGCAGCCTCGTCGGCTGGAGGTTCCCGGTCAACTTCTGGGCTGACCGTAGATTCCTTCGGTTCCTCGGGGTTTTCGTTGGTACTTTCGCCTGGTGTGGCGGACATTCCCATTTTCTCCTCCTGCGCTGTGAAGCGCTCAGAATGCTCTGACGGATGTTTCTTGGTGGGTGTGTGTTGTGGCGGGCAAGCCCCCGGCGCTCGACCAGCGCACGCACCAACTGCAGCGGAGCCCCACGCCGGCGCTTGGCCGGCTGAAGTCCGCAGTAGAGGTGGTCGCGGCGGTGAGGAGGATGGCACCGATATTGGCGGCCACCGGTGGCGCGGCGAGGACCCCGGCTTTGACCTGTTCTTTGATGGAGTTGTTTGTTCCATCGGGTTCACCGGCGGGCAATGGGACGGTGAAACCGAGGCCGGCAGCAAATGCCATGCCCGTCCCTTCAGCCCAGCTGGAGTGTTTATCCAGGTGGGAAGGCCACGCGCGGATCAGATGCAGCCGGCGGTAGCGCCGTGTGTGGTGGTTCCCCAGAAGCTCATCCACCCGTTTGTTCCGCTGCCACGCTTGCTCAGCAGCAGCCCGTTCGGAAACGCGGCTACTGCCCTTGCGTATGCATACGGAATGCGGGGCCGGGGATGACTCACACGCTTCATTCTAGTCGTTGGTCACAGCGACAAGCCAACGGCAATGCCAGAACGGGTCCCCTCTGGCCCTGCTCAGCCCAACCGGTAATGCCCTGGCCAGTCTTCGGCCCGGATGCGGGTGATGTCCTTGATCTCCCCGAGGGTTCCCCATTCGTTCAGGCCCAGCCGGGAGAGCGGGCGGAGCATTTCGATCCGCGGGTGCCCGGCGGCGTCGAGCACTTCCGTGCGGACAGCGGCGCAGGTGATTTCTCCGTAGACAACAAAGCAGTCGCCCACCGGATGGATTTCATGCAGCCGGCATTCCAGTGCCACAGGGGACGCGGCGACGCGGGACGGCTTCACCGTGGCGCTTGGCTCCCGGGTGAGGCCGGCGGCGTCGAACTCGCTGACCTCGGCTGGAAAGTTGGTGCCGGTGGCGTTTACCGCCTCAAAAAGTTCCTCCGGCGCCAGGGAAATGACGAACTCGCCGGTCTGGCGGATGTTGCGCAGCGAATCCTTCTCGCCCACCGAGGTGAAGGAGACAATTGGCGGGGTCACCGATGCCACAGTGAAGAAGGAATGCGGAGCCAAGTTGTCCACGCCGTCGGCCGAAACGCTGGAAACCCAGGCGATGGGCCGCGGAACCACGACGGAGGTCAGCAGCCGGTAGAAGGCGCGCCCGCCCATCGCAGCCGGGTCGAAATCCGTTCTCATGCTCCGAGCTTAGCCGTGAGCTGGGTCATGGAGGTGTGGGCATAATGGGCTATGAGCATCATCAAGATCAACGCAATCACTGTCCCTGCCGACTCCGGTGACGAGCTGGCCCACCGCTTTGCCGCCCGCGCCGGTGCCGTCGATGGCCAGGAGGGCTTCGAAGGCTTCGAACTGCTCCAGCCGACGGACGAGCGCAATACCTGGCTGGTCATTACCCGGTGGCGGGATGAGAAGTCCTTCCAGGACTGGGTTGCCTCGAAGAACTTCGGGCACGGCCATGGGCAGGGCGAGGGCGCCGATAAAGAACGCCAGAAACCGGTCGGGGCCAGCGCTGAGCTGTGGAGCTACCGGCCCGCAGGTGGCAGCACGCCGGAGGCCTAGGCCCGGAGCCCGGTCCCGGAGCCCGCCAACCGGGCTTAGGCGTCCGGCCGGCTTAGGCGCTCACCGGGCTTAGGCTCCCGGCGGGGCACCGGCCGGCGCGATGTTGTGGTTGCGACGGAACAGGTTCCCGGGATCCACTGCCTGTTTTAGGGCTGCCAGCCGGGCCAGCTTGTCCCCGGAGTAGACGTTCGGTGCGGCCTGCACGGGGTCCTCGGCGCCCATGAAGTTCACGTATTGCCCACCACTGGCATGCGGTTCCATATCGGCGGCGAGTCCGCGTACAAAGGCGGTGTGGTGGGCATCGTCCGCCGGATCGTTCCAGAAGCCGTAGATGTTCAGCCAGTAGCCGGCGTCGCGGACTGGGAATGACGTCGCGTCCTCCGGAACCCGGGCAAAGGCGCCGCCCATGTGGTGGACGTCGAATCCGGTGCCGCGCCAGGCCTGCTCGCGGGCCCGTGCGGCCAAGACGTCCACTACGTTCGCGTCGAGGGAATCGAAGGATGTGTTCTTCCAATAGGCGCGGGATCCATCCGGGAACACGCTGTCCACGGCAGACTGCAGGTCCACCCACGGAACCCGTTCCACCAGTTCGGCATCCGGTGGTGCCAGGGCACGCAGCCGCCCGACGACGTCTTCCGCGGCCTGGGCGTCTTCTCCCACCCAGGCGAAGCCGACGGCCATCAGTGGATCATCTCCCAGTTCCCATTCCGGCGGCGGGACCAGGAAGGAGACGATCGTGGTCAGCTCATCCGGAACGTCGGCGCTCCAGGCGGAGAAGGCATACAGGGCGTTCTCGAACCGGTCCGCCCGGTAGATCAGGTTTCCGCTGTAGACAGTTTCCGGCACCGGCCAGGCCCGGAAGGTGAACGAGGTGACGACGCCGAAGTTCCCGCCGCCGCCGCGCAGGCCCCAGAACAGTTCGGGCTCTTCCTGCGGCGAGGCGTGCACCATCCTCCCGTCGGCGAGCACGACGTCGGCGCCAAGGAGGTTGTCCACGCTGAGCCCGTGGGAACGGGTCATCCAGCCCACCCCGCCGCCAAGGGCGAGGCCGGCGACACCGGTTTGGGACACCACGCCGATCGGGACGGCGAGTCCGAACGGGGCGGTGGCTTCATCGATGTCGGCCAGGGTGGCGCCGCCGCCGACCGTCACTGTTCCGGCAATCGGATCGACCTCCACCGTCCGCAGCCCGCCAACGTCGAGCACTATCCCGCCGTCGACCGTGCCGTTGCCGGCCACGTTGTGACCGCCGCCGCGAACAGCCAAGGGCAGCCCGGTGGCCTGGGCGAAGGCGAGCACCGGTGCGACGTCATCGGGTCCGCCGGCCCGCACGATGGCCGCGGGCAGCACATCGATCATGCCGTTCCAGACCCGGCGGTGGGCTTCATACCCCTCGTCACCGGGCAGGGTTACGGTCCCGGACAGGGCGTCGGCGAGGGCCGGATAGAGGCTGTCCCCGGGTTGGGGCCAGGGAACGGCCGAGGACGCGGCATCGGAGAAGAGGCTGGGGTTTTCGGACAAGGTCCACCACCTTGGAAGCGTTTACCGCCCGGATCGGGACGGCGGGACCGGGAAAGGGTCTCTGCCCATTGTTGGTCCGGTGAAGCGGTGATTTCAATGGCCTGCCGATGAGTCCCGGGGCAGCGGGCCCAACCCCGGTCCGGGATCGGCGCAATGCCCGGCAGGTGTTGTCTTCGCTGCCCGCCGGGACGAACACTTGGGGATGGGTCCGACGTCGCCGCGGTACTCGGTCCGTGCCGCGGGCGGCACCGTTGCCAGGCAAGGAGCGAACGTGGAATTACCGTCGGTGCACAGCGGCCAGGTTGACCTGTGGGCACAGGCCTTCCGCGCGGACCGTCCGCAGTTTGAGGCCGCCGAAGCGGCGATTTACGCGGCCGTCGTCGCGCGGCTGGGGGACGACGGCCTGAATTATCACCACATTCAGCACCGGGTGAAGGGGACCGGATCGCTCAGCGCGAAGCTGTCCCGGCTGCGGCCCGACGGCACCCCAAAATACCCCAGTGGAATGCGGGACATTGACGACGTGATTGGGCTGCGGGTGATCCTCTTCCTGGAATCGGACATCGGCGGGGCCATCAATGCCCTCGGCGGGGCGTTCGACCAGCTGGGGCATGTGGACAAGGCCAGCGAGCAGCGGTCCCGCGGCGAATTCGGCTATTCCGGCCAGCACCTGGTGCTTGCCGTGCCGGCCCGGAACCCGCCGCCCGGGTGCGGCCTGTTCTCCGGGCAGCGGTTCGAAGTCCAGCTGCGCACCATCCTGCAGCATGCCTGGGCCGAGTTTGAGCACGACATCCGCTACAAGGGCGGCGGCGCGGTTCCGCCCGAAGTCAACCGGGCGTTCACGTTGGCGTCGGGCCTGATCGAACTAGCGGACCGGGAGTTCGACACGATCAATGAGCTGGTTACTGCGCAGAAGGCCCGGGATGAGCGCGAATCAGTGCACGCCCTTGCGGCGCCTTCGATGGAGCTCACCGCCGACGCGGTCCGCGGCATCCTGGAGCACGAGCTGCCGCAGAACCCGCGCAGCCGTGCGGACCAGTACGAATGGCTGGTGGAGGTGCTGCGGGCCAACGGAGTCGTCTCGGTTCCGCAGGCCTACGCGTTGTTCAAGGCGGCGGAGTGGGCCGTGGTGTCCCGGCGGATCGAGTACCGGTTCCGTCCCGGCCACGTCCGCGCCGCTGACGACGTCCTGCTGCTCCGTTTCGGTTCTGACTATGTGGAACGCACGCACCTGATGGACGACGACGGCACGCGCCGGGCGAAGCTGGAGTACCGGCTGGGGCGGCTGGGTGGGTAGGCGGTGGGGTGGCCAGGGCCAATCGGTTGGGTGGGCCGCCGGTGGGGTGGGTAGGGCCAGGCGGTTGGGTGGGTCGCCGGTGGACGGGCGGATAGCCGGTGGGGTGCCGGCGGCGGGAAGCCGGGGCGGCGGATGGTTGGGTAGGCGGTCCCTCACGATTGAGCGGTGTGGACCAACGGATCAAAAAGACCGGACCAGCTCCGGGGTTAGGCTGGAGGCAGTCCAACCTGAAGGAGAACCCGTGGCATCCCTGCTGACCCCGCTCATCACTTCCGCCGGCCTGATCGGCGGCTTCAAGACCGCCCGCGACACCGGCAACCGGCAGCTCGGCGGCGCCGTCCTGGCCGCTGCGGGGGCAGGCGCGTTCGCGCTTTGGAAGCGCGACGCCGGCACCGGCACCGCCATTGCCCTGACCACCACGTATGTCGCCGCTTTCGGCCTTTCGCACCCGCTGGCCAAGAAGATGGGCGCCTGGCCGGCTGTTTACACCGTCACCGGGGCTACCGCGCTCGCATCGCTGGTGTTCGGGCGAAGGAAGTAGTTCTTCGGCGCTGGGTTTCCGGGTGCGCACTCGCTGAGTGCGCAGTTGTGGCGGCCTAGCCGTCGAAGAGCCCACCAGATCTGCGCACTCAGCGGGTAGGCCATGCCGGGTGTGCAGTTGTGGCGGCCTAGCCGGCTCGCACCTTCGGTCGGTGTGCAGTTGTGGTGGCCTTGCCGTCGAACACCCCACCAGATCTGCGCACTCAGCGGGTAGGCCATGCCAGGTGTGCAGTTATGGCGGCTTTGCCGGCTCGCACCTTCAGTCGGTGCAGTTGTGGCGGCTTAGCTGGTTTGCCCCGTCAGTCGGTGTGCAGTTGTGGCGGCTTTGCCGTCGAAGAGCCCACCAGATCTGCGCACTCAGCGGGTAGGCCATGCCAGGTGTGCAGTTGTGGCGGCCTGATATGACGGATGCCCACCAGATCTGCGCACTCGATATGGGACGGGGCGCGGCCCAACGCCGGCCCAACGCCACCCCAACGCCACCCCAACGCCAGCCCAGACCGGCGCCGCACGGCTCAGACCTACCGCCAGCCGGCGTCGGGCGCCACCAGTTTCACGATGTTCTCCAGCAGCGCCGCGTTGTAGTCCACGCCGAGCTGGTTGGGGACGGTGACCAGCACGGTGTCGGCCAGCTGCACGGCGGCGTCGGCCGCCAGTTCCTTCGCGATGACGTCCGGCTCGCCCACGTAGCTGCGCCCGAACCGGGCCAGGCCGCCGTCGAGCCGCCCCACCTGATCGCGTCCCTCGGCCTGTGCACGCAGCCCGAAGTAGCGGCGGTCGGCCTCGGAGACCAGTGGAATGATGCTGCGGCTCACGGAAACCCGGGGTGCGCCGGCATGGCCGGCGTCGGCCCACGCCTGCCGGTAAACCTGAATCTGTTCGGCCTGCAGTTCATCAAACGGAACCCCAGTATCCTCGGTCAGCAGGGTCGAGCTCATTAGGTTCATGCCCTGCTCGCCGGTCCATTTCGCCGTCGCGCGCGTGCCCGATCCCCACCAGATGCGTTCACCCAAACCGGGGGACTGCGGTTCGATCGCGAGCATCCCGCGCTGCCCGGTCATCTCCGGGTTTGCCGGGGCCATGCCCTGCCCGGCGATTGCGGCCCGGAAGACGGCGGTGTGGCGGCGAGCTAGATCGGCGTCGGACTCTCCCTCCGCCGGGACGTAGCCGAAGGCTTCGGCGCCGCGCAGTGCCGGCTCGGGGGATCCCCGGCTGATGCCAAGCTGCAGCCGGCCCCCGCTGATCAGGTCCGTTGCTGCGGCTTCTTCGGCCATGTAGAGCGGGTTTTCGTAGCGCATGTCAATCACGCCGGTGCCCAGCTCGATCCGGCTGGTCCGTGCAGCCATCGCAGCAAGCAACGGAAACGGGGAAGCCTGCTGAGGAGCGAAATGGTGCACCCGGACGAACGCGCCGTCGGCTCCGAGTTCCTCCGCGGCGACCGCGAGGTCAACCGTCTGGAGCAGTGCGTCCCGGGCCGTCGGCGTCGCCGAACCCTGAACATCCCGGTAGTGGCCGAAGGAAAGGAAGCCGATTTTCTTCATACCTGCCACAGCGCACGGCTCGGGGCGGATATTCCGTCCCGGCTCCAGATGCCTGCATCCCCTGTTGCCGGCGCAGCCCCGGGTCTAGACTCCGGGACCATGGCAAACGAACTTGTGGTGCTGGAAACCGAGGGCTGGCATGCCCTCTCCATCGGGCCTGCGGAGGCGACGGCGTACTACTCGCGGGTGCTCGCGCGGGAGCCCGTGATCATGCTGACCAACGGCCTGCGGATCACCGACCGTAACCAGATCGTGGCCTCCATGGACGGCCCGCCGTGGTCGGCTTTCGAGATCATTGAGCCGCAGGAAACGTACTTGGGGTCCGACGTCGGATTCCTTACCTACAAGGTGCGGGCCGACCGGGACGGCACCCCGTACACCGCGCTGCTCAGCAGTGTTTATGCCAAGGAGGACGGCGAGTGGAAGCTCGCCCTGCACCAGCACACCCCGTACTGACGTTGGCCCGGGCTGCCCGGCCAGGGCTGAGATGGACAGCGCGGACACCAGGGCGGCCAGCTTCCGGGGGCAGGTACCCTACTGCGGATGATCCTTCCGGTGCTGCCCCAGGAACTCCATGGAATTCATGGAGGAGTGCACCAGTGTCCGGTATTTCCCGCCGACCGGAGAGTGGGGGTGGCCCAGCGGCAGGTAGACGGCCTGCAGCGCCGCCGAGACCTGGCGGGCCGCGTCCTTGAGGAGGCGGATGGTGGGTAGCAGCGGGCTGTCATCATTTGGGACCACCACACTGATGGCGGCCACCACCGTATCCTTCAGCCCGTAGACGGGGACGGCGAGGCCCCGCGCGTCGGGGTGGATGAAGCCGTTGCCCACGGCGTGGCCCTGCTCCCGGATTTGGGCCAGCAGCCGCCGAAGATGGGCAGGGCTTTGGACCGTATTCTCGGTGTATTTGACGAGCCCGGACCCCATGACTTCGTCCTGAAAACTGCCGGGAGCGTGCGCGAGCAGAACCAGCCCGCTGGAGGAAGCATGCAGGGGAAGGCGCCCTCCGACGAGCGTGACGTTTACTACCGCATTCCGGGTGGATAGCCGCTCCAGGAAAAGCACTTCATGGCCTTGCAGGATGCCCAGCTGGGCGTGCTGGCGAACGGCGAAATGGACCTCCTGCAGATAGGGCATCGCGATTTCCCGGATGCCCAGGGCGCCCGGCGTCCGGCACGCAATTTCCCACAGGCGCACGCCGATCCGGTACGTCTTGTCATGTTCGCGTTCGAGCAGGCCAAACCGCTCCAATTCCGACACCACCCGGTGGGTCGTGGCCAATGAGAGTCCGCTTCGCTGCGACAGCTGGGAAACCGTGAGAAACGCAGAGTCGACGTCGAAAGTGCCCAGGATCTGCATTATCCGGCTCAGGGCGGACCTGCCCGCCGACGCATTTGCCATGTTTTCCTTTCAACGAAAACCCACTGGAGCCTAAATTGTGACACAGCTCATACTCGGTCTCACGGGGCGGGAAAGGAATTCAGGCCCCGGCACAGTTTTTGAGCCCGGCGCAATGAGGCGCCCTTTGGAAGGAAAACCATGATTCGACGCGGAAATGTCCGGCGTTACTTCACGATCGCGGCTCTTTCTGCTGCTGCCCTGGGACTGGCCGCCTGCGGGTCGTCGGGGCAGGCGGCCGAGGACGAACCGATCCAGATTGGTTATTTCCCCCTGGTGCATACCGCTTCCGCCGTGAACGCGGAGGAAAACGGCCTGTTTGCCGACGAGGGCCTGACCGTGGAACTCGTTCCGACTCAGGGAGGGGCCGCAGCGATCCCCGCACTCATTTCCGGCGATGTGGACCTGACCTACGCGAACTACACCTCCGCGCTGCTCGCCGTGCAGCAGGGGCTGCCGGTCCGCTTCATTTCCGGGAACGACGTCGGAGCCGCTGACCACGGGATCTACGTGGCCAAGGACTCACCCATTACCAAGGTCGAGGACCTGGCGGGTAAGACGTTCGCGGTAAACAACCTCCAGAACATTGGAACGGTCGCCGTCTACTCACTGCTCGAGGACGCCGGACTCGAAACGTCGGACGTCGACCTCATCGAAATGCCGTACCCGGACATGCAGGCTGCCTTGGAACGCGGGGCCGTGGACGCCATCTGGCAGGTCGAGCCGTTCCAGGCCAGCGCGGCGGCCGCTGGATTCGTCAAAATTTCCGACATGTTCACGGGACCGGTCGAGGGTATGCCGGTCGCCGGGTGGATCACCACCGAAGATTTCCTGACGGAGAACCCCGAGGCAGTGGAAGGGTTCCGGAACGCCATCTCCGCATCGGCTGAAGAGCTTCAGGACAACCGGGCCAGGCTGGTCGAGCTGGTCCCCACGTTTACCAAGGTGCCGGCCGAAGTCGTCGAAAAAATCGAGATGCCCCGGTTCCAGGGTGAGCTGGACGCCGATCAGCTGCAGAAAACAGCAGACCTGATGCACAAGTACAAGATCATCGACACCAAGATGGACGTCCGCCCGCTGATCGCGGACTAGGAGGAAAACCATGACAACCAGTACAGAGTTCGACCAGGAGGTTCCGGTCCTCGACTTGGATCCGTTCGCCGACGATTTCCTGACAGACCCCTATGAAGCCCACGCCATGCTGCGCGAAGCAGGGCCGGTGACGTGGCTGGACCGCTACCAGATCTGGGCTGTGGCACGGCATGACGAAGTCTCTGCGGTGTTCGCTGACCACGAGACCTTCATTTCCTCGGCCGGCGTCGGCATCTCGGATTTCCGCAAGGACAAACCCTGGCGGCCGCCGAGCCTGCTGCTGGAGGCGGATCCGCCGGAACACACCAGGGCACGCCACGTGGTGACAAGCATCCTCACCCCCAAATTCCTGCGTGA
>NZ_DALZXY010000001.1:0-34747 GCF_031988865.1 Arthrobacter sp. | reverse complement strand
GAGCTGAAGGCAGGTTTCCTGGAACGTGCCCACGAAGTGGTGGCAGATGTGGCCGCGCGCGGCGAAATCGACGGCGTCAAGGATCTGGCCGAAGCCTACCCGCTGGCAGTGTTCCCGGATTTCGTTGGCCTGCCCAAGGAGGGACGCGAAAACCTGCTGCCTTACGGCTCCATGGTTTTCAACACTTTCGGGCCCCGGAACGAGCATTTCGAAAAGGGCATGGAAAAGGGTGCCCAGGCCTCCGGCTGGGTGATGGAACAATGCCAGCCCGGGGCGCTCAGCGGGGACGGACTGGGCAACCGGATTCACGCAGCCGCTGCGGAAGCCGGGTATGAAGCCGAGGACTCGGCCAGACTGCTGCGCTCCTTCCTTTCGGCCGGCGTGGATACCACGGTGCACGGGATCGGCAACGCGCTGCTCTGCCTGGCCCGGAATCCGGCCCAGTACCAGCTGCTGCGTAAGGATCCTTCGCTGGCCCGGGCCGCGTTCGAAGAGTCGGTCCGGTTCGAGTCACCAGTCCAGACCTTCTTCCGCACCACCTCGCGGGACACGGAGCTTTCCGGGACCAAGATGCCGGAAGGGTCGAAAATCCTGATGTTCCTTGCCGCTGCCAACCGGGATCCCCGGCGCTGGGAGAATGCGGAGGAATTTGATATCACCCGTAAAAGCGAGGGACACGTCGGCTTCGGCTTTGGCATCCACGCCTGCCTGGGGCAGATGCTCGCACGCCTTGAGGGAGAGAGCATCCTCACGGCGCTGGCCAGCCGGGTGGAGACGATCGAGATCACCGGCGAACCTGTCCAGCAGCTAAACAACACCCTGCGCGGGCTGGGCTCCCTTCCGCTGCGCCTTGCCCCGTCCGCCTGAACCCCCATCCGTCTGAACCACCGCCCGTCTGAAACACCGGAGTCAAACATGCCTAAAGTTACCTATGTCCAGCCTGACGGCAGCGAAATGATTGTAGACGCCGAAGCCGGCGCCAGCGTGATGCGCACGGCGGTCGCCTCCGGTGTTCCCGGGATTGTTGCCGAATGCGGCGGCAGCGCCATGTGCGCCACCTGCCACGTTTACGTGGATCCCGGAGACCGGGCGGCGCTGCCGGAGATGCTCGCTGTGGAGGATGAGATGCTGGACTGCGCGGCAGCCGAGCGGGAAGCCGGCAGCCGGCTCTCCTGCCAGCTTCCGGTATCCGTGGACATCCGGGTTCGTATCCCGGAAACACAGGTCTAAGCGATGGGAATGGGGGATGCTAGCGGCGCCACCCTGATCGTCGGAAACTGCCAGGCCGGTGTGCAGCTGGCCAGCACGCTGCGGGAGCTGGGGGATACTGCACCCATTGTCCTGGTCGGTGAAGAGCCTCATCTGCCGTACCAGCGGCCGGCGCTGTCCAAAGCGTTCCTCAAGGGGGAAGCAACCGCGGCTTCACTGACGTTCCGCACCCCGGAGTGGTTTGTCCAGCAGGGTATTGAGCTGGTCTCCGGGGAGCAGATCGTGGATATCTCGAGGAACAACGACGGCGGCACAGCCGTCGGTGCGGGCGGGCGGGTGTTCCGCTTCGCGCGGCTGGCGCTGACCACAGGGGCTGCTCCGCGGAAGCTTGCCCTTCCCGGGGCGGAGCTGCAGGGAGTGACCTACCTGCGTGATGCCGACCAGGCCGCTGCGCTGCACCGCTCGCTCGGCCAGGCCCGCAGCCTTGTGGTCATCGGCGGGGGATTCATTGGACTGGAGGTGGCCACCGCCGGCCGGGCGGCCGGCAAACAGGTCACCATCCTCGAGGCCGCTCCCCGCCTGGTGGGGCGGGCCGTGGCCGAAACGACCAGCGATTTCTACCTCCAGGCACACCGCCGCCGCGGAACCACAGTCCTCCTGAACGCGGGCATCGTCCGCATCACCGGCGAAAACGGCCGGGTGACCGGGGTGGAACTCGCCGACGGCACCACCGTCCCTGCCGACGTCGTCGTGATCGGGGTAGGGGTGCTGCCTCGCACCGAACTGGCCGAACGGCTTGGCCTGGAGGTCAGCAACGGCGTTGTGGTGGATGCGGGTGCAGTGGCCTCGGACGGCGTCACGGTGGCGGCCGGGGACTGCGCGAACATGCCCAATCCGTTTGCTGCGGATTACGGCAACGGCAACCTGCGGCTGGAAAGTGTCCAGAACGCCGTCGAACAGGCGAAAACCGCTGCCCGGTCCCTGCTGGGGATGGAAGCGGAGTACCGCACGGTGCCGTGGTTCTGGTCGGATCAGGGGGACCTGAAATTGCAGATCGCCGGGCTCTCAGCCGGACACGACGAAACTATCCTGCGGGGAGAGCCGGACGGCGAAAAATTCTCTGTCCTCTATTACCGGTCCGGACGGATCATCGCCGCTGACTGCATCAACACCCCACGGGACTTCATGGCAGTCCGGAACGCCCTGAGCAAGGGACTGGACATCCCGCCGGAGGACGCCCGCGACCTGGGCCGGGCGCTGAAGGAATCTGCCGTTCCGCGGGTGCCGGCCTGAGACTCCCGGCTGGCGGCCTTAAACCCGCAGGGCAGCCCGCTCCGCCACCAGGGCATCAAGATCTGCCACAGTCCGGCCGGCGAGGGTTTCCCAGCGGGTGATCCCGGGCTGTTCGGGCACGTCGACGGCGTTCGGCACCGCAACCGTGACGGCCCCGGACGCCTTGGCCGAGGCCACGCCAGGCAGCGAATCCTCGACGGCGATCGCACGGTCCAGATCCACGTCCGTACCCAGTTCCTCGCCCATGAGTTTGGCCGCGAGCAGGTACGGCTCCGGATCCGGCTTCCCCAGGGTCACCATTTCGCCGGTGACGAGGAACCGGAATGTTCCTGCCGGGAGCTGCTCGGCGATTTCCTTTGCCAGGATGGTTTCGCTCATCGTCACCATCGCGCATGGCACGCCCGCCGCGCCCAGCTCCGCCAGGAGTTCCCGGGCCCCGGGACGCCACGGGATTTCTTGCCGCACGCTGCGGACCACACTGGCCAGCAGTGCGTCGAGGATCTCCCGCACGCCAAGGTCGGCACCGGCGGCCTGCATTTTCGCGGCCGTATCCGGCAGGGCGTTGCCCACCAGATCCATCGCCTGCTCGTCGCTCCAGCGAACGCCGAACCGGGCCATGAGCTCCTTTTCGGCGGCGAACCAGTACGGCTCGGTGTCCACAAGGGTGCCGTCCATGTCCCAGAAAACTGCCTGCAGAGCGGGAACGGGTGTCAATGGTCCTCCTGGTAGAGCGCGGCCCGGGTTTACGGTGGTGGAACGAAAAGGTGCTGGATGACGTGCATGTTCATGCTGCACGGCGCCTCCATTGATCGTGGCAGTGCGGCTATCTTCCGTCAAAACCCGCAGCGGTCCGGACAGCAGAATTCGCACCGGCTTCACCGGGAGTTCAGCCGGCGGCCATCAAGCCCTACTGGGGTCTTCCTAAAGCGGAGGGAAGAGCAAGGTTCCTGCCAACGCAACGCCGAGGATCAGCAGGGTGGCACCCAGCCCCAGCAGGACCGGCCGGCCACCGACCTTAATCAGGCTCTTGATGTCCAGTCCGAGGCCAAGAGCGAACATGGCCGCGGCCAGCAGCATCGTCTGCACGATCTGGAGAACGGCCAAGAGCGGGTCCGGCAGGATTCCGGAGCTCCGCAGCAGCACCGCCGCGATAAAGCCGACGATGAAGAACGGGACAATCGGAGGACGCTTTCCATCGGTGGCAGCGCCGGTCTTCCGCATGTAGACCGAGATCCCCGCTACGATCGGCGCCAGGGTCATTACGCGGGCCAGCTTGACCGTCACAGCCACCGCCAGCGCGCCGCCACCGACCGCGCTTCCGGCGGCAACCACCTGGGCAACTTCGTGTGTTGACGCGCCGATCCACATGCCGGTCGACTCGGCGTCCAACCCCAAGACGCCCCCGAGGAAGGGGAGGACGGGAATCAACAAGGTGCCAAACAGGACAACCAAGGCAATCGCCGTCGCGGTTTCCTCCTCCTTGGCATCGGATGCATTCTCCACGGCCGCAACAGCTGCGGCGCCGCAGATGGAGACCCCGGAGGCGATGAGCAGCCGCTGCGTCAGGCTGATACCCATCAGCTGCCCCACCCACAGGGTCACAGCGAAAGTGATGCCGACCGAGGCGACGACGACCAGCAGTACACCGGGGCCGAGTCCGAGGATCGCTGACAGGGAGAGCTGCAGGCCGAGCAGAATGATGCCGGCGCGAAGGAGTTTCTTGGAGGAGAAAGCGACTCCGGGAGAAAGTGAGCGGGGAACGGTGATGAGGTTCCGCCACAATGCTCCCACCACAATTGCGACCAGAAGCGGGCTGATCCCTGGGATCAGCTGCGAGATTCCCCAGGCGGCGGCGGCTCCAGCCAATGTCACGGCGAGCCCGGGCAGGTATGACTTCCATCCGCCCGCCCGGATGGGACTTGGGGCCGGCGGAGTGCGGCGTTGAAGGCCGGTGTCCTGAGTGTCCTGAGTGTCCTGTTGGGCTGCGGGTGATGCCTGACGTCGCTGAGTATCCATGTATTTAAACGTCTCAGCTTCAGCCAGACGCCAGTAGACCCAACCTCGGTCCCGCAGTCATATGATACTGATATGCCTACGTCGCGACCGCCCGTCGAAAACTGGCTTCAGCTGCCCGCCCTTCGGCTCCTCGTCGGCATAGGGGAGCACGGGAGCCTCAGCGCAGCTGCCCGGAATGCCGGTATGGCACAGTCCAATGCGACCCGCTCCTTGAAGACCCTCGAGCGCCGGCTTGGCTACAGTCTGGTGACCCGGTCAACGCGGGGGTCGACCCTGACCCGTAAGGGTGCCCTGACAGCTGAGTGGGCGCGCGACGTGCTCGACGGCGTGGAAAGGCTTGCCGCGGGAGCGGCGGCCTTGGCGGATGAGGGCCAGGTGAAACTTGCCGTGGGTGCCAGCATGACCATTGCCGAGCATCTGCTGCCCGGATGGATCGGGGAATTCCGTGCCCGGATGCCCTCCGTCGAGACGAAGCTGCGGGTGATGAACTCGGCCCAGGTTCTGGAAGCGGTTGCCGCGGAGCGGATCGCACTGGGTTTTGTGGAAACGCCGAACATTCCGCCGCAGCTCAAATCGGTCAGGGTCTGGACGGATCGGATGGTCCTGGTGTGCGGCAGGGAGCATCCCTGGGCGGCGCGGAAGCAGCCGGTTGACCTCAGCGAACTGGCCGGCACCGCCCTGCTTGAGCGGGAAGAGGGCTCGGGCACCCGGGCCTTCCTTGACCAGCTGATTGGCACCCGGCGGGCCGATCCGCTGATGGAACTCAACAGTAATTCAGCGATCAGCCAGGGAGTCGTTACGGGTCTGGGCCCCGCAGTATTGAGTGCCCTGGCGGTGGAGAGCGCCGTCCGGAGCAACCGGCTGGTGGAAGTCCCGGTGGCAGGCGGGCCGCTCAAACGCGAATTCAAGGCGGTGTGGACTGCAGGGTCCACATCCTCAGAGGCGGCGCGGGAGTTTCTCAAAATCGCCCGCGGAGGTGCGGACCAGTCTCGGGAAGAGTCCGGTGCCGGGCGCGCACGCAAGAAGTAAATCCGGAGAACCGCCGGCTGATGACAGCCGGGCGGGCGTTCCGTTTCGCCGGAACTGTTTCCCTCCGTTTTGGGATTTTCTTGCCGGTTTGGGATTTCCCTCCGGCGCGCGGCGGCAGGGAAATCCCAAAACGGTCGATTTAACCCAAAACGGAGGGATTTCGGCCGGAGTCAGAGTTGGCTGCTCAGTGCGCCCCGCCACCCCTGTGGCAAACCGCGCGCCCCGCCCAACGGTCCTATTCCGCCCAACGGCATCACCCGGCAAAGGCATGCTCCCGCATAAACGCCAGCACCGGTGCAGCCAGCGAGGCGCCGATCTGATCCTGCGGACGCTTCCGCCCGGCAACCTCGAACATATGGTTGGCTCCGTCGATCCGCTCCACCACGGCATTGGCCCCGATCCGCTCGGCGATCGGCTCCAGCTCGCCGGGCAGGGCAAACGGATCCCGGGTGCCTTGCAGGAACAGCATCGGCAGGGACAGTCCGTAGAGATGTTCGTCCCGCAGCTTCTCCGGTTTGCCCGGCGGGTGCAGCGGATAGCCCAGGTACACGAGCCCGGCTGCGTCCATCCCCTCGGCTACCGCCATGGAGGCCATCCGCCCGCCGAAGGATTTCCCGCAGGCCCAGACCGGGACGCCGTCGGCGTTATCCACCGCGGCGAACATCACGGCGCGCCAGGCGGCAACTGCAGCCGGGGCGCGGTCGGGGAACTTCTTGCCGGCCTCCCGGTAAGGGAAGTTGAACCGCCAGGTGGCCACCCCGCCGTCGTTCATTGCATCCGTAAACCCGGTGAGGAAGGGGTGCTCCATCCCGCTTCCGGCGCCGTGCGCCACCACCAGGGATGCCCACGCGCCGTCGGGCTGCGCAAACGCAGCGGTGACCGTTCCGTCCCCGACGTTGACTGTGAGTTCTTCGCGCTGCACTGGCATGGGTTCCAATCTACGGGAGCGGCGGTGCGGGGTTACAGGGGGAGAGGCCCCTCCTCCTTCACCGTCTTCATCACGATGGTGCTGGTGAGCTTCTCGACGCCGGGGAGGCCGACCAGGACCTCGTCGTAGAACTGCTGGTACGCGGTCAGATCCGCGGCGATGACCTTGAGCAGGAAGTCCGGTTCGCCGAAAAGCCGGTCCGCCGCCACGATCTGCTCGATCCGGCCAACCTCGTCCTCGAAGGCCAGCATCTGCTGCCGGTTCCGCAGGGTGACGAACACCAGGGCCTGGAAACCAAGCCCAACCGCGGCGGGATCCACCACTGCCCGGTAGCCGGTGAGCACGCCCCGGCGTTCGAGTTCCTTCACCCGGCGGTGGCACGGCGCAACCGTAAGACCCACCTCTGCGGCCAGTGCCGTGGCAGTCATTCGCCCGTCAATCTGCAGCAGGCGCAAAATTTCTCGATCAAGTGCGTCAATCACGCAATAATCCTATCCTCTTTAGGCTTTGAAGGGCATAGATAGGTAAGCACTTATCGCGGTCGGATCCCTAGGCTGAAGGCATGGATTTATCGCAGCTCGCGGGTTTTGCGGCCGTCTCCGTCACCCTGGCCATGACACCGGGGGCCGACTGGGCGTATTCGATCTCCGCCGGCCTGCGTGCCCGCCGGATCGCGCCCGCCGTGGCCGGACTGTGCGCCGGCTACCTGTTCCACACCGCGCTGATTGTGGCCGGGCTGGCCGCCCTGATTGCCGCGACTCCGCAGCTTCTGCTTGGCCTGACCCTGCTCGGCGCCGCGTACCTGCTCTGGCTGGGTATCTCGACCATGCGGGGCTGGCGCTCCGCCGGGTTTACAGGCGGAGGCACGACGCCGGTGACCGCAGCCACCACGACGCCGGTGACCGCAGCCACCACGGCGCACGAGGCCACCACGGCACAGGACACGGCCGCGGGTGGGGGCTCCGGAAGCCTGGCCCTGGCCGTACGTACGCCGGTGCGCTCGCGCCGCGCCGTCGAAGGCCGGGACTTCCTCAAAGGTTTGGGCACCAGCGCCACTAACCCCAAGGCCCTGCTGCTGTACCTGGCCCTGATCCCGCAGTTCGTCGACGCCGATGCCGCAATGGCCGTTCCGCTGCAGTCACTGGTCCTGGGCCTGGCCCACTTCACGGTCTCCGTGTTCGTCTACACTTTCGTGGCACTGGGAGCCCGCCGCCTGCTGCGCTCGCGGCCCGCGGCCGCCCGCGCCGTCACCCTGGCCAGCGGCATCATTATGGTTGCGCTGTCCGTGGTGCTGCTCGCCGAGCAGGGTGCTTCGCTGATCGGTTAGGTCAGCCCGGCCGTGGGTGCGCGGCCTGCATCCGGGGTGCTCTGCGCACCCACGGCTGGGCTTGGGATGGGCCAGGTTGGAGTGGTTAGGCTTAGGGCGGTAGACAGCAAGGGCGGGCGCAGAAGCAGAAGAGGAGTGGACGTGGGGCGTGATGTTGAGCGGGACTTCCCGGAGGTGGTTCCTGATCACTACAACACCAACTACGTGATGGGTGGTCTCAGCTACGCAGGCGAATACCTTGGCCCGGACGATCACAGCCCATTCCCGGTTTACGTGGACATGTACGGTCACGGTGACAGATCGAAGCAGGGCAGGGAAGCCGGGGACCTGAGCGGCGTGCCCCACCTCGATACCCACCCCGCACGTTTCAGCGAGGCGTGTACGGAAGAGGACACGGCGACGATCAGCCGCTACCTCTACCTGTCCATGACCCGCAGAGCCGGCGACGGCGGCTGGGACTACAAGGTCATTAAAGAGTTCAAGATGAACCGCGACTGGAACGATGTCGTGAACCTCGTGAACCAATACCTTCCTGAGGGATACGTCCTGGATGATTATTGGGTCGGGCTGTAACACCCGCCACAACAACAGATCCCCCACCCGGAATGCCGGATGGGGGATCTGTCGCCTGTGGGGGGATGGTGGGGGTTCTAGGAGTTCACCTTCTCGAACGCAGGTGCCCGGCGCTTGTCGAAGACGGTGGCGCCGACTTCCTGCTCTGCCTGGTTATTGATGGACAGGTCGATGCCGGAGCGGTCCCGCAGCAGGAGCACGGCAACGATTGAGACGGCCGTCATGCCCAGCAGATACAGCGAGACGGAACTGCTGGTGCCGGTGGAATTGATCAGCGCCTGCGCAATCGTCGGAGCGAAGGCCCCGCCAAGGATGGCGCCGAGGGCGTAGGACAGCGAGACACCGGAGAACCGCACCGACGCCGGGAAGATTTCGCTGTACCAGGCGGCCTGCGGGCCGTAGCTGAGGCCAAGTCCGACGGCGAACAACCCCAACGCCAGATACAGCATGGGCAGGGAGCCGGTGTCGATGAGCCAGAACAGTGGGAAGACCATCAGCGCCTGGATGCCGAAGCCGATCAGGTAGGTGCGCTTCCGGCCAATCCTGTCCGAGAGATACCCGGCCAGCAGGGTGAAGACAAACCACATGGCGGCAGCGAAGGTGATGGCCAGGAGGACGTCGGTGCGGTCCAGCCCCACGGAGTCGCCGGTGGCATAGCTGGGAATGAAACCCCCGGTGGCCATGTAGCCTGCGGCGTTGTTGCCGGCAAAGACCAGGGCGGCGAGCAGGACAAGGTGCCAGTGTTTGCGGAACAGTTCGGCCGCCGGGACCTTCGTCTGCTGCTTCTTTTCGGCGATTTCGGTGAAGACCGGAGACTCCTCGACCGCCCGGCGCACCAGGTAGCCCACCGCGATCAGCACGATGCTGAGCAGGAACGGCACACGCCAGCCCCACTCGATGAACGCTGCACCGGGGGAGATCCAGCCGGTCATCACCGCGGTGACGCCGGACGCCAGCAGCATGCCCAGGGGAACCCCGAGCTGCGGGAAGGAACCGGCCCGGCCGCGGCGGTGTGCCGGAGCGTGCTCAACGGCCATCAGGACGGCGCCGCCCCATTCTCCGCCGGCCGAGATGCCCTGCAGGATGCGCAGGAGCAGCAGCACCACGGGTGCCAGCAGGCCCGCCGTTTCGTAGGTGGGGAGGACACCGATGAGCGTCGTCGAGATGCCCATCAGGATCAGGGTCAGGACCAGCATGGGGCGCCGGCCGATCTTGTCGCCGAAGTGCCCGGCCAGGAAAGCTCCGAGCGGACGGAACAGGAAGCTGATGCCCACCGAGGCAAAGGCGAGCAGCAGTCCGATCGATTCACCCGCGGGGGCGAAGAACACCTGGGCGAAGACCAGCCCGGCGGCGGTCGCATAGATGAAGAAGTCGTACCATTCGATGGTTGTCCCGACGATCGTGGCGAAGGCAACGCGGCGCTGCGTCCTCCGGGAGCCGGCGTCGGACGGGGGTGTGCTCATGAGTTTCTCCTGGAAGGGGAAGTGGTGCGCGTGACGGATCTTCTAAACAGGGGTGGGTGAAACCTGACGTGCATGGGACTTGAGGCTGAAGCCTGGTGCGGCCGCCTCCTCGGGGGACGGCCCGCGGCCCGCGGCCAGGAGCTTGCGGGCTCCCATATGGTCCGCCGGGGAGTTCACGGATTCGACGGCGGCCAGCCGGCTGTTCCGGAAACACAGGATGGAAAATTTGCCGGACTCCGGCTCTCCAACGACCAGGGTTTCGTCCCCGGGAGCCCAGAGGCCGGCGATTTGGAGCCGCAGGTTTCCCTGGGTGCTCCAGAACCAGGGGAGATCACCGTACGGCGACGGCGTGCCGAGAATCGTCCGGGCCGCGTGCCGTCCCTGATCGGTGGCGTTCTGCACCGACTCCAGGCGCGCCCGGCCCCCGGTGTGGACAGAAGGGAAGCTGGCGCAGTCGCCCACAGCGAGGATAGACGGGTCCGACGTCCGCAAGGCCGCGTCAACCACGATGCCGTTACCTGTTTCCAGCCCGGCGGCGGCTGCCAGCGCATCATTGGGAACGACGCCGATGCCCACCACCACTAGATCCGCCGGATAGCGGGCGCCGGCGGTCGAGACCGCGGTGGCCACCCTGCCGTCGGGGCCGGCTTCAAAATGGCCGATCCCCTCGTTGAGCCGCATGCTCACGCCGAGGCCGGTGTGGGCAGCGGTGAACCAGTCGCCCATGTCCGGGCTCAGTGCCCGGCCCATCGGGCGCGGCGCAAACTCCAGGACGGTGACTGCGCAGCCCCGGGACCGGGCGGCGGCGGCGACTTCCAAGCCGATGAACCCGGCCCCAACAACCACCACGTTGCGGGCGGCATCGAAGGCGCTGTGCAGGGTTTCGGCGTCGCCCAGGGTTTTGAGCCCGTGCACACCGGGAAGGTCGGCACCCGGGCAGGTGAGCGCCCGGTTGGCCGCGCCGGTGGCGAACACCAGGTGGTCGTACGGCAGGGCGCTGCCGTCGCTCAGGCTGACGCTTTTGCCCGCACGGTCGACGGCGACGGCTGCGGCTCCGTTCCGCAGGCTAATGTCCTTCTCGCTGAAGAAGGACGCCGCGCGCAGCGGCAGCGGGGAGGGATCACTGCCCGCTGCCAGGTAATCCTTGGACAGGGGCGGTCGCTGATAGGGCAGGCCGGGCTCGTCCGCGATGACCGTGATGGTTCCGGCGTGGCCGCCGGCGCGCAGCGAGTCTGCAACCTGCAGGCCGGCCTGGCCGCCGCCGATGATGACAACTGTCACGGCTAGACCTGGTCCGAGGGCACGTCGACAACAATTCCGTCCAGTTCGTCGCTGGCCTTGATCTGGCAGCCGAGCCGGGAACGGTCGGTGCGCTCGGCGATGGTGCAATCGAGCATCTCATCCTCGTCGTCACTGACTTCCGGCAGTGCGTCGGCGAAATCGGACCGGACATAGACGTGGCAGGTGGCGCACATCGCCTGGCCGCCGCACTCGCCGACGATGCCGTCCACTCCGTTGGTGACGGCCGCGCGCATCAGGGAGGTGCCCGGCTCCACGGTAACGACGGCGGGCTCGCCGGAGGGCTGGATGAAGGTGATGGTACTCATGGTGCTCCTTGAAAAGCAGGGGAGGGTGGGGGTGGCCGGGCAACTAGTCCCAGAGGATGGGCATCTTGACGAGGCCGCGGAAGACCCAGCCGGCGTCAACGGACGCGTTATCCGGGTCCAGGCGGAGGCCCGGGAGGCGGTCGAAGAGGGCCGGCATGGCTACCTGGGCGACCTGCGCCCGGGCGACCCAGGTGCCGGCGCAGAAGTGCAAACCGCCGCCAAAACCCAGGTGCGGCTTTTTGGGCCGGTGGATGTTGAAGGTTTCAGGGTCTTCGAAGACGTTGGGATCCCGGTTGGCGGCCCCGAGGACCACTCCGACCCGCGCACCCTTGGGCAGGTGCACCCCTTCCAGAACGGTGTCCCGGGTGACTTCACGCGGGTACATGCCGATCGGTGCCACCCAGCGGACGGACTCCTCGAAGGCCGCGGCGTAGAGTCTCGGGTCACCGTTGATCGAGGCAAGCTGGTCCGGATTGTTCAGCAGGGCCCAGACCGTGGTCGCCAGGACGTCGCGCGGCTCGTTGAGCCCGCCGCCAATCGTCATCTTCAGGTTTGCCCGGATTGCCTCCAGGGGAATCGGCATGGACGCCAGTCCGGAGAGCAGTGAATGGTCGGGATTGTCCCTGAGGTAGGGCAGCATCTCATCGATGGCAGCGTCGACCTCGAGTGAGGACTGCGCGCTCTTGGCCCATACCTCGGCGTCGTCGGCGTAGTTTCCGGTGCCGTCGATCAGGGTCTGGCTCCAGCGCTGCATGTCCGCCTGCGTGGCGTTGTGGAAGCCGCAGATTAGCCGCAGGTTCTCCGCTGCATAGGGGGCGGCGTAGTCCCAGACAAAGTCTGCACCGGGTCCCTTGTTCTCCAGCTCGCCGAGGTATTTCTCATTATTGGCGTGGAAAACCGCGTTCCAGTGGTTCTTGATGGTGCCCGGCCGCAGCGTGCTGCCGTAGGAATCCCGGTCCACCTTGTGCTCCGGGTCATCCTTGCGCAGCATCGAGTGGCCCATGGACCGCTTCATCAGCGAATCAGTTTCGTTGGCGGAGAAGGTATCGGCGTCCTGCTCGATGGTGTGGCACGCCGCGTAGCTGGTGACCATGTAACGGTTCACGGCGGGAACCCAGTGCACCGGTGCTTCCTCCCGCATCCGACGGTAGATCGGGAACGGGTCCCGGTACAGGTCCGGGATGGTGACCCAGTCGGCGACCGGAGCCTGGCGGGCGGGCGCCTCGGGGGCCGGCGCCGCTTCGTGCGCGGCCGGCTGCGCGGCCGGCATTGAGTCGAGCAGTGCTGCCCGCTGGGCAGGATCCTCCGGAAGGGCCCCGGTGAAAGGGCAGCCGGTGGTCTCCGGGATGGTCATCGTTGGTCTCCTGGATCTGGGGCCGAAATTGTGTCTCCTAACAGTGTGGTGTGGATCATATCCCCGGTAAAGTACAAGAAAGAGTCCAACATCCACGGTTTTAGCGAGGTTTCGAATGGCCCGTTACACGCTGCGGCAGCTGGAGGCGTTTGTGGCCGTGGCCGAGAACGGCAGTATTGCGGCCGCGGCCGATTCGCTGCACGTCTCGCAGTCAGCGGTGTCAGGCGCCGTCAACAACCTGGAGCGCGTCTTTGACGCCCAGCTGACCATCCGGCGCAAGGCCCATGGCGTCACCCTCACAGCCGCGGGCAAGTATGTGCTGAATCGGGCCAAGAGCCTGTTGATCGAGGCAACGGACCTGGAGCTGCACGCCGGCGGCGCTGGAGCGGACCTGCGGGGCTCACTGACGCTGGGCTGCTATCTCACACTGGCGCCCACAGTGCTCGCTCGGCTGATCGACCACTACGAACGTCGCTACCCGCTGGTGGAGCTCGACTTTTTCGACGGCCCGCAGACCGAGATCCACCGCCGGCTTGGTGCCGGGCGGCTCGACGTCGCCATTGCCTACGATCTGTCCCTGCCGGCGGGGCTGAACCGCCAGAAACTCTACGACGCGGAGCCCTCGATCGTGCTCTCTGCCGACCACCCGCTGGCTGCCAGGGCGGAACTGTCCCTCGCGGACGTCGCCGCGGAGCCGATGATCCTGCTGGACATGGATCCCAGCCGCGAAAACACGACGGGGATGTTCGACGCCGCCGGTCTGCGGCCCAACATTCGGTTCCGGACCACGGACTATGAAGTGACCCGCTCGCTGGTGGGCCGGGGCATGGGCTACGCCATCCTCGTCCAGCAGCCCGCCGGCGGACAATCCTACGAAGGGCGGTCCCTGGCCGTGCGTCCCATTCGTCCGGCCGTCCGCACGGTGCCGGTATCGATCGTCTGGCCGGCCACGGTCCGGCCGTCGCAGAGCGTCGCCGCCATGGTGGACCTGGCCGCGGAGCTCTACGCCTGAAGGATCCAGGGCGCTCCCGATTCGCCGCCGGGCCCGCCAGTTGCGGATACTGGAAGGTATGACAACATCGCATACTGACACCCTTCCGGCCCGGGGGCCGGAAGCGGTGACGGTCTCCATCACCCGGCGGGTCGATCCCCTCCGCGTGACCGAGGCCACGCACTGGGTCCAGGAGGGCGTCAACCTCGCCAATACCTGGCCCGGTTTCCTCGGCTCAGGTTGGGTCCGCGCCTCAGCCACCTCCCACGAATGGCACATGCTCTACCGGTTCGCCGATGAGCCTTCACTGGATGCCTGGGAGCACTCCGAACACCGCCAGGCCTGGCTGGCAGAGGGACGGGACCTGGTCGAAGACCGCACCGTCATCCGCCGTACCGGCATCGAGGGGTGGTTCGACGCGCCGTCGGCCACCACCGACCTCGAGGCCCCCTTTGCTCCGCCGCGCTGGAAGCAGGCCGTGACCATCTGGCTCGGCTTTTTCCCGGTCAACCTGGTGTTCACCTGGCTGGTGGGCCTGGCCGTCCCGGGCTGGGATGCCATTCTGATGCCGCTGCGCGTGCTGATCACCACCGCCATCCTCACGCCGATCATGGCGTACTGGGTGCTGCCCTGGGTGACGGGGCTGCTGCAGCCCTGGCTCCAGCGCCGGCGAACCACCTAAAGCATAAACACCGTCTAGAAATACGACGGCGCCGCCGGGGACCTCTCCCGGGCGGCGCCGTCGTCGTCGGGCCTCTGCCTACCGCAGCGCCTGCTGCGCCGGAGCCGGCCGGCTGGCCTTCCAGGCCTTCAGGAATCCGTCGCCGATGTCCCAGAGGCCAACGACCAGGACAGCGGCGGCCGTGATGCCCGCGATCCAGTCTGACGCGTCCGCACCCCAATCCACGTGGGCCAGGAACGCCCAGTCGAAGACCTGGTCCGTGGCCAGCAGCCACAGCACGGGAACCATAAACAACAGGGCTAGGACGGTGTTCACGGCCGCGAACGCGTAGGTCCAGTGCCTGGCCACATACAGTACGACGGCGAACGCAGCCTCGGCGACCAGCAGGATGATTACGTAGGGGAGCCAGAAACTCCAGAGGCTTTCCTGCAGAACCAGCACCGGTTCGCCGTCCAGGTACATCACCGACCCAACCTTCTGCCAGAGCAGCAGCCCGATGAAGAAGGCGATGAGCACCACCGAGGCGATGGTGTCGCCAAGGGTCACCTGGGCCTTCCTCGGCAGTGCAGGGAGCGAGGCTGGGGTCCACGGTCCCAGCCCGAGGTCCTTCCGCCGGGCTCCGTTGTACTGGATCACAGCGAAAACCAGGGTGACCCAGAAACCCAGGTGCACCAGGACGCTCAGCGCGGTGCCGATGGCAGCGCCGAACGCGCCGGCCGGATCCCCGGGATCAACCGCCATCCGAACCACGATGCTGCCCACAAAGGCGATCGGCACCACGATCACCAGCAGCAATTTCAGCAGCCGCCACCAGTCCAGGAAAAGGTCCGGGCCGATCAGGTACAGCGGGCGGCCGGTGTAGCGCGCCGCGAGCCGGGCTGGATCCCCTAGCTCGGTGAGCACCTCGGTCTCGGCTTCGGCTGGGGGCTGGCCGCTCCCGACCCGGGCCTCGACGTCGTCAGTGATGGAACCGCGCAGCTCCCGCTCAATGTCTTCCCGCTGTGCTTCCGGGATCGACCGAAGGGCTGCGAAGACATAGCGGTCGGTGAGGGTACTCATGATTGGCTTCCTTCGTTGAGCTGGCGGATGGAGCCGTGCAGGTCATCCCAGTCCTTGAGCAGAGCGTCCAGCAGTTCCGTGCCTTGCTCGCTGGTGGTGTAGAACTTCCGCGGCCTCGCTTCCCCGGTATCCCAGGAGCTGGTCAGCAGCCCCTGTTTTTCCAGGCGGCGCAGCAGCGGATAGAGGGTGTTGGCCTCGACGGCGAAACCTGCCTTGTCCAGGGCCTCCAACAGGCCATAGCCGTAGCCGGGGCGTTTAAGGATGGAGAGGCAGGCCAGTACTACGGTTCCGCGCCGCAGTTCCTGAAGGTGGCCGCCGAGCAATTCTTCGTCCATGACTCACACTATGGTGTGTCAGACACAATATTGCAACAGATGTCCGGCATCTTTTGCGGAGGGGTCCGGTCTCAGATCCTGCGGACCGGCTGGCGCAGGACCGTCTTCAGCTTTTCCGGGGCGGCCCGGCGGGGGTCGCTGAGATAGATCTCGTGGTGATCGCCGTTGAAGTCCAGCCCGTTCTCGGGCATATAGGCGTTGTGCAGCCGGGCGAGCACCGGCCCTTCGTCGGCGTAGGGGCCTTTGTGCAGAATCTGGACCGAGAGTCCTTCCGCCAGGGGGAGCCAGCGGACCTTCTCAACCGAATCCAGCCCTTTCTTCGCCTTCACCTCTGCCACCGCGGTGGTGAGCAGGGCCGGGGTGATCCACCCGGGCTGGCTGATCATCATGGTCCATTCCCAGGCGTCCTTATTGCCGCGCGCAAAGTCGGCCGGATCCTCGGCCCGCCACAGCCCTTCCAGCGGCCCGACGACGGAATCCAGTCCCAGCGTCCGCTTGGCGGAGAACTTCAAGGTGTATGCCACCGAATACAGTGCCTCGAGTGCAGCGGCGTAGTCGGGCGAGGTATTGGGGTTGCCCCGCCCGTCCACGGCGATGAAGTTCTGCTCCGGAACCTCCACCAGCGTGAACTCCGCCCGCGGGGCATAAAGGTCCCGGCGTTCCTTCTTGATGTCGAATTTATCCATGGCCATTGTCCTTCGGCGCCGTTCCATCCACGGATCCATCCAAATGCACGGCCGCGGCTTCAGGCAACCCGGCGGCCCCGCTCAGGCCCGCCGCCCGGTTCGATACGATCCATGAAGGCAATAAGCCGAAAGTTCGGCGGACAAGGGGCACGATGACACTGGTAGGTACGGCGGCCACAGTAGTGCTGCTGCGCGATAGTCCGGCGGGGCTGGAGGTCCTGCTGCTGGAGCGTCCGCGGCATACCGGCACTTTCGCCGGGGCCTGGGTGTTCCCCGGGGGCCGCGTGGATCCGGAAGATTACGAAGCGGCGGGATTCCCTGCGCCGGCGGCCGGGGCGGTGGGTCAGGATTCCGGGCGGGATCTCGCGGCTGCCCGCGTGGCCGGGGCGCGTGAAACGGCCGAAGAGACCGGGTTGAGCCTGCTGCCGGACTCCCTAACGGATCTCTCCTGCTGGATTCCACCCGTCCAGGCACCCAAACGGCTGAAAACCTGGTTCTTCCTGGCGGCCTCTCCCGGCGGCGAGGTCCGGCTCAATCCGGGTGAACTCGTTGACTGGGCCTGGCTCACGCCGGCTGCCGCCCTGGACCGGCACCGCGACGGGAAAATGCTGCTGGTGGCGCCGACCTTCGTGACGTTGATGCGGCTGGCACAGGATGCGGATACCGCTTCCGCCCTGGCACGGGCTGCTGCCGGCCCCGTGGAGACCTTCAGCAGCCGCCTGTTGGAAGGCTATGAGCCGGATGCCGTGCTTGCCTGGCACGGTGACGCGGAATATCCAGCCGATGCCGGAGGGCAGGGTTCCGGGGACGCGCGCCACCGGCTCACCATGCGCGGGAGCCACTGGCAGTACGAGCGGAACTAGGCGGCCGGTTTTCCAGGTTCCTCCGGGATCACCCGGTTGCGGCCCGCCGGAAGGGCCATGACGCAGCACAGGGCCATGGCGGCGACTGTGGCGGCCAGGGGCAGGCTCCAACTCCCGCTGAGGTCATAGAGGAACCCAAACACCACCGGGCCGGCGGCGGCGATGCCGTAGCCGACCGACTGCGCCATTCCGGAAAGCGAGGCCGCCTGGACGTGGTTGGTGGTGCGGAGGCTGAACAGTGACAGTGCCGTGACAATCTGGCTGCCCGCACCGGCCGCAGCGAACACTACCCACAGCAGTGCCACTCCCGGGGCCAGGAGCAGGCCAAGGAATCCGGACAGGGCCAACAGGCTTCCGGCGACAGCCACCGGACGCTGGTCACGGAAGCGGTGCAGTACCCCGCCGGTCAGCAGGCTGGACGCCATGCCAACCAGCAGGAAAACCGCGACATGCAGTCCGGCAGTCGTCTGGGAGATACCCTGCTGGTGCTCGATGCTTGGCAGCCAGGCCGTCAGGATGTAGAACGTCAGGGACTGCAGTCCCATAAAGAGTGTGACCTGCCAGCCGAGCAGGGTGGTCCAGGGTGAGCGGTAGCGGATCTTTGGGGCGCGCGCAGCGCCGGTGGCCGGCGCCCTGGAACCCTTGAGGGTGGGGAGCAGGGCCGCCATGGCAATCAAGGCCAGCCCGGCCCAGATGCCGAGGGCGAGCCGCCAGCCGGTGCCTTGGGCGAGTGAAATCGGCACAACGACGGCGGCACCAAGTGCGGCGACGGCGCTGTGTGCCGCGATGTAGATGCCGGTCAGCTGGCTGACCCGGTCAGGGAAGTCCCGCTTGATCAGCGACGGCAGGAGCACGTTGAGGAAAGCGATGGCTATGCCGACCAGCAGGGTCCCGATCCAGAGGGCTGCCGGGAGGGGAGTCGAACGGAAAATAGTTCCCGACGCCAGGATTGCCAGGGAGAGCCAGAGGGCCCGGTCCAGCCCGACTCGGGCGGCGAACGCCGGAGCCACGGGGGAGAATAGTGCAAAAGCGACCAGTGGCAGTCCGGTCAGAAAGCCGGCCTGGGCGCTGGTGAAGTCGAGCTCGCGTCCGATGTCCGCGAGGAGTGGGCCGACGGATACGAAAGCTACGCGGAGGTTTATTCCGATCAGCAGGACGCCGGTGAGGGCAAGCCCTGCCCGAACCGGTTGGTTGGTCCTGATTCGGCCTGATACCGCCACGCTTCTCCCCCGCCGCCATGAATATGCCTTGCATCACGTTAGCGCGGGCCGGAGCTGAATGGGCAGGCGCCGCTTATGTGACGCGGTACGTTGCTGCCCGGGGAAGCGTGGCGGTTCTGTAGTGCTGGTTAGGCGTCGCTGCCTTCGGCGGAGATTCGTTCGATTTCTTCCGGGGTCAGTCCGGCTACAGCTGCGATGCTTCCCGTTTCCAGGCCTTCGCTGACGGCAGTCTGCACAAGGTCGGTCAGCGCCTGCTCGGCGCGGTCCACTGCCCACTGCTGTGCTTCCAACTGGGCAGCGGCAATCGCCAGGGTAGAGAGGGAATCTTCGGTTGGAAGGGCAGCAGCGGGATCCTGCGGTGAATCTATGACCGTCATTTACTTCATCCTTCGGTAGGCGGTCTAGCGACTAGCTAGGCGGGCGATTTGTACCCATGCGTGTCTGGATTGTAAAGCTATGACTTGATCTTACTGGTCGCCCTCTACCGCCTGGGTCATCTCCCGCAGGAAGCGGGTAATGGTGCCGGCTTCCTGTGGTGTCAGGGCATCAGCGGCATCCAGCATTTTTCGGTGCATTTTCCCGAGGGTTTCGCGGACCTCGTGGTCCGCATTTTCTGTGGGAATAATCTCCAGTGCCCGCCGGTCAGTCGGGTGCGGGCGGCGGGTGAGGTAGCCGCCCTTCTCCAGCCGGTCGAGCAGGGCCGTGGTGGAGGCAGTGGAGATGTTCAGGATCCGGGACAGGTCTTTAGGTCCGATTGCCCGCCCGGCCTGCCTGGCCTGCATAACATAGCGGATGGCCAGCAGGTCCGTTTCGTTCATCCGCATCGAGTCGCGGGTGCGGCGGCGCATGCCGGCTTCCGCGGCCCGGTACGCACGCAGCGAATTCAGGACGTCGACGCCGACGGCGGTCTCCGGTGCTTGCGGGTACCAGTATCCGGCGCCTGTTGGGTTGGCAGTTTCAGGCATGCGGGCAAGTCTAGCCCAGCGGAATACTAGGCAGCCTACTAAATCGCGCTAATCCGAGCAGGGTGCTCAGCAAGCTTATGATCTAGGCTTGGTAGTCCAGCGCCCGGTACCCCTTCTTTCCACGGGACCCGGAACGCTCGCCCGGCACACTGCCCCAGCTGCAAAGGAGACGGCGCATGGCCACTGCATCTGAAGGTCCGGCAATTCCCGGAGGCAACGAGGAAGACACCTTGGAGCAGCAGCTCCCCGCAGTCCCGGACAGCAACGAAGACGATGAAGTCGATGCTCCCCTCCCGCAGGAGGAGCCGGTGCTTCCCGGCGGATCGGAGGCGGATCGACTGGATCAGGCCCGGGAAAGCGGTGGCCCCGACGGCGAGGAAGACTACCCCCGTGACGCCGAGGCCGACTATCCCGAGGACAGCGCTGGCTAGGCAGATCCGCTCGTCGGATTCCCTTGGTCCTCGCGGAATAGGTCCGCCAGCCCGCGGATGAGCCAAGGGTGCCACCAGGCCCAGTCGTGGCCCCCGCTGATCGAGCGGAACGCCGTATCGACGCCGGCGCCAGCGAGGGCTGTGTTGAGCCGCCCGGCCGGCTCATGAATGCTGGGTTCATAACGGCCTGCCTGAATCCGGACCCGGATTGGAACCTGGGCCGATAACAGCGGTTCAGTCAGGTCGTAGCGCCACAGTGAGGGTGACTGTGCGAGCGCTGTTCCTGCCGCCTGCGGGTATCGTGCCAGTTGCCAGAGCGCGGCGAGGCCGCCGTAGCTGGCGCCGGAAATGACGGTCTGCAGCGGATCCGGCGTGACCGGAAGGGTCCGGCGCAGGCCGGGCAGCAGGTCCCGGGCGACGAAGTCGACGCTCCCCGTAGGGCCGGACAGCTCACGGCCGCGCGTGGGAACATCCACGGAGTCGACCATGGCCACGTGCAGGGGCGGCAGTACACCGTCGGCAATTGCCTGGTCCAGGGTGGCGGCCAGGTTCTGGTACTTCGCCCAGACCTGGCCGTCGTGCAGGAGGATCAGCGGCGTCGGAACGCGCCCGGCGGCGCGCGGGCGGTAGAGCCAGACGTTGCGCAGCCGGTTCGCCTGCCGGTCCCTGACCCGCCGCAGTTCCAGCCCCGGCACAAAGTCGCCGGAGACAAATCGTGGGCCCGGTGCCGGCCCGGACACCCTGCCCTGCGAACTACCGGTCCGCAACAGGGCCGGGGCGCGCATGGGGGTAGGTTCGCCCATGATGCTGGCCCCGGATTCTACGGCCGGGGTGGGAACGGCGAGCCAGCCGGCCGGGGGTGCAGCCGGCAGCCGGAGCACCGATGTCGGCGACCCTGTCATGCCCGTGCCCAGGGCGGGGTTTTGCGGGTCGGGACCACCGGCGTCGGCGGCGAGGCGCACGGTCCGCCGGTCATTACCCACCTGCCAGGGTGCCGGCAGCGGTCCCGTGTGCGCGGTGATCCGGTAACTGGCTTCCCAGTCCGCTGGCATACGCCAGGTCAGCGCCCAGATCCCGTCCGGCAGTGCCTCGAATTCGCAGGACGCGGCGGTGTCAGGATGCACCATGGCATTCGCGGAGAGAATCACCGCCGTGGCCTGCGGTTCCCGGTACAGGAACGTTACCGCGCGGATCGCTGGGTCGCCCTCGGGATCCTCTTCGACGAGCGGGAGCTCCCGGGCGTCCCAGCCCGCGGCGAGCTGATCCCGTTCGGGTGTGGAAAGCGTTTCCCAATGCGCGCGGAAGTGTCCCGGAAGGCTGGAAAGAGGGGCAGCGGGCTGCGGAACAGGCTCCCGCGGCGGAGGGAAGCCATCCTCCGTACCGGCAACCGGGATGCTAATGGCCATGGGCGTACTGGGGCGCACCGTGGTGGTGGTGTTCCTCCTGGCCGGGCAGGATGGTTTCCAGTTCCCCTTCGACCCGGTCGTGGTCGGTTTCCCGCCCGTAGGCGACTTCATCGATGCCCCGGTTCCAGTAGCCGATGATCAGCTGCTGTTTCCGGGGGAAACCCCGCGACTTGAGGTGGCTGCGGGCGAAGCGGACGACGGCGGACTCCGCCGACACCCACACCTCCACAGTGCCGGCGGCCAGCTCCGCAGCGGGTAATTCGACTGAGGCCAGCGCCTCCTGCAGAAGGGTTGTGGAGCCGGGCTGGGCACCGTCGCGGTGGAGCCAGCGGACGTCCACGCCCGCAGGAGCGTCCAGAACCTGTTCCTCGGCCGGTCCGGCGACTTCGATCAGGACCACCCCGCGCTGCTGCGGACCGAAGCGTTCGATCGTGCCGGCGATGGCGGGCAGTGCCGTCTCATCACCGGCCAGCAGCACCCAGGCGGCCTCGCCCACCACGACCCCGCCACCGGCCAGTGCGGCGATCTCGTCGCCGGGAGCAGCGGTCTCCGCCCAGGCCGCGGCCACCGATGCCCCGCTGTGCCGGACGAAGTCCACGCTCAGCGCCGAGGCGTCGGCGGCCAGGCTCCGGACAGTGTAGGTGCGCACACGATCGCGCTGGCCGGGCTTCCATTCCCAGCCGCGTTCGCCGCGTTCGGGCAGATCCAGCGGTTCGCCCGGGACCGGGAAGTAGAGCTTGACGTTGGGGATATGGGCGCCGGCATTCACATACCCGGCGACCCCGGGGCCGCCGAAGTGGACCCGGCGCATCAACGGCGTTACGTCTTCGACGCGGTCGACTCTGAGGACATGGCCGCTCATACAGGTGCTCCTTCAGCAAGGGGTGCCGGCGCGGAGCCAGCGGATGGGTGGACAATGCCGGTTCCAGGGGCCTCCGGCTCCAGCGGGACCACCAGCGGTCCTCCGGTTGCCGGGTCGGCGATGACGACTGCATCGATCCCGTAGATTTCCTTCATCAGTTCCGGGGTGGCGATTTCCGCCGGCGTTCCCTGGGCCACGATCCGGCCGTCCTTCATGGCGATCACGTGGTCGGCGAAGCGGAAGGCCATGCCCAGTTCGTGCAGCACGGTCACCAGCGTGTAGTTCCCGGTGCGGTGCAGGCCCCGGCACAGCCGCAGGACCTCCAGCTGGTGGGCGATGTCCAGGAACGTGGTGGGCTCATCCAGGAGCAGAACCGGAGTGTCCTGGGCCAGGACCAGTGCCAGCCAGACCCGCTGGCGCTGTCCGCCGGAGAGTTCCCCGACGGCGCGGTCCGCGAGGTCCTGCACGCCGGTGGCTGCCAGCGCGGCGTCGACGGCCTGCTGGTCAGCTTCCGACCACTGCCGCAGCAGTGACTGGTGCGGGAACCGGCCCCGGGCCACCAGGTCCGCCACGGTGATCCCGTCCGGCGCCGTCGACGTCTGGGGCAGTAGTGCCAGCTGCCGCGCCACCTCGCGGGTGGGGTAGGAACGGATGTCCTTGCCCTGCAGGAAGACCTCCCCGGCCGCCGGCTTCAGCAGCCGCGAGAGGGCCCGCAGCAGGGTGGACTTGCCGCAGGCGTTCGGGCCGATGATGGCCGTGAAGGAACCGGGCGGAATCCGCACGTCCAGGTGCTCGGAGACCGTACGGCCGTCGTAGCCGATGCTCAGGCCGCGGCCGGAGAGGACGTCTTCCATGGGGTTCTCCTTGGTGGGCATGGTTTTAGGGTGCACCGGTCAGACCTGCTTGCTGCGGGTCAGGAGCCAAAGCAGGTACACGCCGCCGACGAGCCCGGTCATCAGGCCGATCGGAATGGCCGCCTGGATGGGCAGCCGCTGCGAGAGCAGATCCGAACCGGCCACCAGCACAGCGCCCATCAGGGCGCCGGTGCCGATGTGGACGCCGGGGGAGCGGGTAAGCCGGGAGGCGAGCTGGGGTGCGGCGAGGGCGACGAAAACGATGGGGCCGGCGGCCGCCGTCGCCACGGCCGTGAGCCCAACTGCGGAAGCCATGGCGATGATCCGGGTACGTTCGGTCCGGATGCCCAGAGCCTGCGCGGCGTCGTCGCCCATTTCCATCTGGTTCAGGTTCCGGGACAGTCCCAGCAGCACCGGCAGCAGGAGCGCGACGGCGATCAGCACCGGAACGGCGTGCCCCCAGTTCCGTGCGGCCAGGGAGCCGGAGAGCCAGAGGTGCGCCTCCGCGGCCAGATCGGAGTCACCCTTGGCCAGCAGGATGGTGTTCACGGCGGCGAGCATGGCACCGACCCCGATGCCGATCAGCACCAGCCGGTAGCCGCCGGTCACTCCGCCGCTGAGTGAAAGCAGGTAGACAACGCCGGCAGCCAGCAGTCCGCCCGCGATTGCCGCGAGGGCGGTGGCTCTCGGGCCGGCGTCGAAGAGCACGATCTGCGCCACCGCACCGGTGGCGGCACCAGTGGTGAAGCCGATGATGTCCGGCGAGCCCAGCGCATTACGGGAAATCGACTGGAAGGTGGCTCCGGCCGCACCGAGGCAGGCACCAACGCCAAGGGCAGTGACGGTGCGCGGCAGCCGGATCTTCTGCACGACCTTCAGCGTTTTGCTCTCCCCCTGGCCGAAGACGGCACCGAGTACATCACCGAAGGCCAGCGCGATCGTGCCGGTCTGCATGCCGGCAATGCCCAGCACGACGGCGGCGGCGGCCAGGACGGCGCCGGTCACCAGGGTACGGCGGCGGTAGCGCAGCCGCACCGGGCCAAGACTCAGGGTACGGGTGCCGCTCCGGGTACCGCCACGGGTGCCGCCACGGGCGCGGGCCGTTCCAATTTTGAGGGCGCTCACAGCTTGGCCAGCTTCCGCCGCCGGGCCAGGGCAATGAAGAACGGAGCGCCAACCAGGGCGCTCATCACGCCGGCGCCGATTTCGGCCGGTGCGGCAATGACCCGGCCCACCACATCGGCGAGGAGGAGCAGCAGCGCCCCGAGGAGCATGGACAGCGGCAACAGGCGGCGGTGGACCGGCCCGGTGATCATCCGGGCGATGTGCGGCGCGGCGAGGCCGAGGAAGGCGATGGGACCGGCCGCGGCGGTGGCGGCACCGGCCAGGATCAGGATCGCGAAGGCGCCCAGAATCCAGGTGGTGCGGATGCGTACGCCAAGGGTCTGCCCCAGGTCAGCGCCGAGTGACAGGGAGTCCAGGCTCCGGGAGAGCGGCAGCGCCGTCAGTGCAGCGAGCAGGCAGGCGCAGAGGACCCAGGGCAGCACATCGTAGCCGCGGCCCTGCAGGGAGCCGGAGGCCCACGCGGCGTAGGCGGTAATGGTCTCGTCCGGGCCGCCGATCAGGATGATCTTGGTGCCGGCGATCAGCATCACGGAGAGTCCGGCGCCGGCCAGGACCAGGCGCACCGGGTTGGTGCCGGCGTCGTGCGCCCGTCCCAGGAGGTAGACCAGCACGGAGGTGGCGGCGGCGCCCGCGAAACCCAGCCACATGTATTGGTACGGGGACCTCATGTTGAAGAAGCCCAGGCCGATGGCGACGGCGAAGGCGGCGCCGGCGTTGACGCCCAGCAGGCCCGGTTCGGCCAGCGGATTGCGGGTCAGCGCCTGCATCAGGGCTCCGGCCAGGCCCAGGGCGGCGCCGACCGTGATGGCCAGGAAAGTACGCGGCAGGCGCAGTTCCCGGACCAGCAGGTGGGTGTCCTGGGACGGGTCAAAGGCGGTTAGGGCGGCCCAGGTATCGGCCAGCGGGATGGCGCGGGAGCCGGAGGCGAAGCTGGCAAACGCCAGCAGCACCAGCAGGGCCAGGCCGAGGGCCCAGGCACTTACCTGCCGGTGCTGCTTGCGCGGTGTTTGGAACACGTGCTGGTTATTCTGGTTCGCCGTTGGAGCTGGCTACTTGGCCGCGAAGGACGTGTTGAACCAGTCGATGATGTCACTGGCGCTGTAGTAGTCCAGACGGAAGGACTCCGGACCCATGGAGTAGACCTGTCCGGCCTGCACGGAGGGCAGGTTGGCCAGCGTCGGATCAGAGGTGAACGCCTCGACCGTTTCCTCGGTGGAGCTGATGAGGAAGGTGTAGTCCCCGGTCACCGACGCGGACAGGCCTTCATAAGAAGTGAACGCGAAGTCCTCGCGCTTTTGGGCGGAGGTGTCGTACTGTGCGTCGGGTTCGGCAATGGTGTAGCCGAGGGCGCTGATCAGCTGGGAGTGCGGTCCGGTCGTCTTGCCGACCGGGGAGACCTCGCCCGGGTTGAAGCTGACAATCGACGCGGTGGTTCCCGCTGGGACGGCCAGGGTGTCGGCCGTCTCCGCAACGCTGGCGTCGAATTCCTCGACCACCGAGGAAGCCTTCTCTTCGAGGCCGGTGGCTTCCCCGAGCTCCTCGGCCAGGTCCTGCCAGGTCTGGTCGCCGTAGTTGACCACGATGGTCGGGGCGATCTCGCTCAGGGCATCGTACTGGTCCAGCACGGAGTCGGCGCCGGAGGTGGAGACAACGATCAGGTCCGGATCCTGGGCAATCACGGCTTCAAGGTCGAACTCGCCGATGGTGTACAGCGGCTCGACGCCGCGTTCCACGGCCACATCCGCCCACTGGCTGAAGAAACCGTTCTCGTCTGCGGTGCCGCTGCGGGCTGGGCTGACCGAGGTGGCGGTGACCGGAGCGTCGATGGAGAGCAGGGTACCGGTGACGGAGAGCGAGGTGGAGGCGATGTTCTCCGGCTGGGCCTCGATAACGGTCTCGCCTGCCTCGTGGGTGATAGTGCGGGGCCACTCGGCGGACGCTCCGGCACTTTCGGTGGGGTCGGCCTCGGCGGCACCGTTGCTGCAGGAACTGAGGGTGAGCGCCAGGGCTGCGGCGGCGGTGACCGTGAGGGCCTTTTGGGGCAGGGAAATACGCACAACGTGCTCCTAGGGTGCACGCCGCCGCGGGCGCGGACAGCGGTGTGGATAGTAATGCTTCCGGCGTTCAGTGCCGCAGCAATGGTTAGCCTAACCTAAGCATCCGGGAATTACGCAACGTTACTGTTGGCTAATCGCCCGGCAGTCGCCGAATTGGGTGCTGTATGCGTGGGTGGCTCGCCTCACCCGGCTGATTCGGCAGATGGCTGTGGCTGGAAATGCTCCGTTTTGGGATAAATCGTCCATTTTGGGATTTCCCTGCCATGGCGCGCCGGAGGGAAATCCCAAAACGGCTGGAAAATCCCAAAACGGAGGAAAATGCACGCGCCCTGTCTGCCGCCAGCCGGAGCACCCGCCCTGTCTGCCGCCAGCCGGAGCACCCGCCCTGTCTGCCGCCAGCCGGATCGTCCGTCAGCTGGCCCACATCCGCCAGCATTCTGCCGAGAAACCTAGCGCCCGCCCGGTTCCCGGCCTATGGTATTTCGCATGCGAAACATTGAGGCCCAGGGACTCCAAACGGAGCGGGTCAGCATCAGCGTCGGGGCGCCGGGAACCCGCAGTGGAACCCTTCGTGGGACGCTTCGCATGCCCGGAGCTGAACTGGCCCGGGCCGGCGTCACGATCCATTCGGCCACGGCCGTCCCACAGCGGCTGTACAGCGGATTCGCCGAGTCCCTGGCCAAGGCCGGATTCGCCGTCCTCGCCTATGACTACCGCGGGACGGGGGAGTCCGGCAACGCCAGAGACAATCCCCGGCTGCGCATGCGCGATTGGATGGACGACGATGTTCCGGCGGCTGCCGCCTGGATGCGCCAGCGTTTTCCGGACGTCCCGCACCTCGCCGTCGGGCACAGCCTGGGCGGGCATGCGCTCGCACTGAACAATGGAACCGAGGGCCTCAGCGGCTTTATGACCGTTGCCTCCCACGCCGGGGTGACGGCATCCATCCCGGACCGGGTTGAGCGCGCGCGGGTGGAACTGATCCTCCGGGTCCTGGGCCCCGGCACAGCACGCCTCCTGGGCTACGTTCCGGGGCGGAGGTTCGGCCTGGGCGAGGATATGCCAACGGCCGCCATGCGCGAGTGGGGTAAATGGACCCGGCAGCCGGGCTACTTCTTTGATGACCCGACCATGCATGCACGGGAGCGGACGGGCAGGGTCCGGACCGAGGTGCTGTGCGTCGGCCTGAGCGACGATCCGTGGGCAACCCCGGCGCAAATCGGGCTGATCGGCCGCCAGCTGGTCAATGCCCGGGTCCAAACGCGGATCTACGCCCCCGCGGACGCCGGAGTGGCCGCGATCGGGCACATGGGGTACTTCCGGCGGGCGCCCGGTGCCCGGTTGTGGCCCGATGCCGTGGCCTGGTTGACGGAGAGGGCGGCCCGGGCATGAGCCCCGACCGCCGGATACCGCCGCGGCTGGTCTTCCTTACCCTGGAGGCCGAGCGGCGTCTTGGCCGCTGGATCAGCCGGCGCGGGAGCGCCCGGGGCATCAGCGCAGCGGCGGCCGGAGTGCTCTTCTTCGTGGCAGGCAATCCGGGTACGGCCACGGGCGAGGTAGCCGAAGCGATTCATGGCTCGGCGGCCGGTACCAGCGGATTGCTGGCCCGGATGGAAAAGGCCGGGTTCATTACCCGGACAACGGACCCGAAGGATCGGCGCACTATCCGGGTTTCGCTCGCGCCCGCCGGAGAAGAGGCGATGGACGACGTTCGAACGGCCATCGCCGAACTGGATGACCTGGTGACGGAAGGGTTCAGCCCCCAGGAGCTGGAGACGGTTGCACGCTGGCTGAGGCACGTTTCGAATTCCACCGGCTGATGCCTCCCGCGGCGGCCCGGTGGGGCAAGTGCCTACAATGGCCGAATGCAAAGCAGCCTGTCGACGGACCGTCTCCTGCTGCGTCCCTGGGCCACCGGGGACGCGGACTTCGTTTACGACATGTATTCGCGCTGGGAAGTGCAGCGCTACCTCGGCCGGGTTCCACGGGTGCTTCCGGACCTGGCCGAAGCCCTTGCGATGATCGAACGGTGGAAGGGCTTGGATGACCCTGTCCACGGCATCTGGGCCATCGAACGGACGCAAGACCGGCAGCTGGTCGGCACACTGCTGCTGAAATCCATTCCGGCCTCCGGCGAGCTGCCGCTGGTTCCCTCCGGCGATACCGAGATCGGCTGGCACCTCCACCCGGATTTCTGGGGACAGGGCTATGCCACAGAGGCCGCGTCCACGGTCCTGGAGATGGCACTGGCGTCCGGGCTGGAGCAGGTGGTGGCCGTGACGAATCCGGCCAACACCGCCTCCGCGCAGGTCTGCCGGCGGATCGGCTTGGATCACGCCGGACAGACCGACCGGTACTACAACACCACCTGCGAGCTCTTCGTCACCAGCCCGGGTTAGGCAACAGCGGCGGGCTGCGTCAGTTTGCCGTCCCGCATCCTGGCCACACTGTCCATGAGCGGCAGGAATTCGACGTCGTGGGTCACCAGGACGGTGGCCAGGTTGAATTCCATGGTGACCTGCCGCAGCAGCTTCATGATCGATGCGGAGCGCTCATGGTCCAGCGCCGCCGTCGGCTCATCCACCAGCAGCAGGGACGGGTGCCCCATCAGGGCCCTGGCAATGTTCACGCGCTGCCGCTGGCCGCCGGAGAGCTGGTGCGGGCGCTTCCCGAGCTGGTCGGACAGGCCGACGACGTCGAGCAGTTCCGCGGCCCGCGCCTCCGCCGGCCGGGTGTGTTCGCCGCGGAGGTGCGCCACCGCCACCAGCTGTTCCTGCGCGGTCAGCGCCGGCAGCAGGTTCGGCTGCTGGAAGACGATCCCGATCTCTTCCCGCCGCAGCCGGGACCGCTCGGCGTCCGCCAGGCCGGCGACGTCGGATCCGTTGACCAGCACGGTTCCTGAGGTGGCTTCGATCAGGGTCGCTGCCACGGCCAGCAGGCTGGACTTGCCGGAGCCGGAGGGGCCGGCAAGGCCGGTCACCGTGCTGCGGTGTGCCGTCAGGCTGACGCCGTCCAGGGCCTTGATGACGTTGTCCTGGCCATCGGGGTATTCCAGGGTGACGTTCTCGAGGAGCAGGGGAGTGGTTTGGTTATTCATGGTGATCCTGTCAGTCGCTTGAATCGTGAGGGTTGGTCTGGCGGCCGGGTCAGTTCCCGCCCAGCGCCAGCAGCGGATCTACCCGGGTCACCCGGCGGACGGCGATGGCCGAGCCGGCCAGGCCGAGGATGAAGACGCCGACCGCCGGAAGCACAGTCGTGGCGGCAGTCGCAGCGAAGGGCGCCACCTGGGCGGCCAGGGCTCCGGCTCCGGCACCGAGCAGCCCGCCGACCACAGTCCCGCCGGCCAGAATGACGGCGGCCTGGACCAGGGCATCGCGCAGGACGTAGGACTTGGTTCCGCCCAGGGCCCGCAGGACAGCGATGTCACGGGTGCGCTGCAGCGTCCAGACGGTCAGGAAGGCCACGATCACCAGGGCGGAGATGCCGTACAGGAAGGCCTGCATCATCAGCAGGGAACCGTTCTCCGAGGAATAGGCAGGCAGCGCGGACAGGCTCGAGGAGCGGGTCAGGCTGGTGGTTCCGGCGTCCGCGTTGGCGGCGTCGAGTGCAGCGTCGTCCCGGCTCCCGCCGTCGTAGTTCACGGTCAGGACAGTGCCGGCAACATCGGGCTCGACGTGGGCGAATTGCTTCCAGTCCTCAATCGCGGTCCAGACGACCGGGGTGTGGCTGTACCACTGGTCTGCGATGACCCCCGCGACGGTCAGGGACTGTCCGTTGACCGTGGCCGTTGTGCCGGGCTCCAGGCCGAGGTCATCGGCCAGCTGCTGGCTCACCACGATCTTCCCGGAAGCGACGCCGTCCGGGACCAAGCCGCCTGACGGATCAGCACCGAAGAGCGCCGCGGAAGCCGTACCGCCGGCCTGCAGTCGGCCCTGGGTGATGCCCAGCGGCTCGGCGTCCTTGACCCCGTCAGCCTGCTGCCACGTCTCCAGCTGGTCCGGGCTGATCTGGGATTCGGTGAAGGAGGTCTTCGGCTCGTTGCCGGAGGGCGCTCCGAACACCACCTCGTCAGCATTCAGGTCCTTGATGCTGGACGTCGACTGGTCGGCCAGGCCGGCGGTGAGGCCGGACAGCATAACCAGCAGGAAGCTGATGAGAGCGACAACCGTTCCCATCAGGGCGAAGCGGCCTTTCGCAAAGCGGATCTCTCGCAGGGCCAGATACATGGGTGTTTCCTTCGTTGTTCCGTTGTTCTTCGTGCAGGCTGGGACTGGGATTTTTCCCTCCCTAATCACTCTCCTGCGCGCAAGGCCTGGCTGCATCGGCAGGCCGGGCGGTTCCCCGGAGCCGAGCGGTTGACCCTGCGGTCAACCAAACGGTTGATGCGCCACCCGCCCGGGATGGATAGGCTGGCGGGTATGTCCGCCGAGTTCGGCCGGTCCCAGGCCGGCGAGCGCATCCTGCGGGTCCTGCGCCTGGCGCTCCATATCGGCTTTGCCCTCCTGCTGGCGGTGGCCGTGGCCCGGATGCTGCTGATTGCTCCCCTGACCTGGGTCACCTATGTGGCGCTGTTCCTTTCCGCTGTCCTCGCCGCGGTGTACGTGACCGGGACGGTGGCAGAAAAACGTGCCTCGGAGGGCGGAGGGCATCCGGGCAGGTTCGATCCGGAACGGCACGGCCTTGCCTGGCTCGCCGTGGTCACGGTCCTGTGGCTGGTGCTCCTGGTGCTCAGCCCCGACTTTTCCTGGCTGGCCTTTCCGCTGTTCTTCCTGGAACTGCGGCTCCTGCCCCTGCGGCCCGCCGTCCTTGCCGTAACCCTCACCACGGCGGCGGTCGTCGCCGCGCAGTGGGCGCATGCCAGCACCTTCCATGCGGCCATGCTGCTGGGCCCGGCGATCGGAGCCGGCTTCGCCGTCATCATGGGCATGGCCTATCAGGCGCTCTACACCGAGGTGACCAACCAGCGGCGGGCGCTGGAGGAACTGCGCCGCACCCGCACGGAACTGGCCCGCAGCCAGCGGGAGCAGGGGGTCCTGGCGGAACGGGAGCGGCTGGCGCGGGAAATCCACGACACCCTGGCCCAGGGGCTGGCCAGCATAGTGCTGGTCAGCCGGTCTGCACGGGATTCCCTCGGCGCCGGCGAGCTGGACGCTGTCCGGGACCGGCTGCGGACCGTCGAGTCCACGGCCGCGGAAAACCTGGCCGAAGCCAGACGCTTTGTCCGGGATCTGCGGGCGCCGCAGAACGACGCCGGTGCGTTGCCGGACCGGCTGGCCCGGGTCTGCCAGGCGGTGCAGGAGCAGGCGGCCGCCGAGGGCCAGTCGATGGAGTGCCGGTTCAGGCTCGAGGGTGAGCCGGTCCAGCTGGCAGCACCCTATGAGGTGACCCTCCTGCGTGCGGCGCAGTCCGCCCTTGCCAACGTCCTTCGGCATGCCGGAGCATCCACTGCGGTGGTTACGCTGGCCTTTGTGGGAGGAGACGTGACTTTGGACATTTTCGATAACGGCAGCGGTTTCGATCCGGACGGCGCCCCCATGAGGGATCAGCCTCGGGCAGACGGGACCGGCTATGGGCTGATCTCCATCAGGGACCGGGTCTCCGCCCTTGGCGGGAGCATGGACTTGGAATCTGCTCCGGGTGAAGGGACGGTGCTGGGCATCCGGCTGCCGCTTCATGCTGGCGAGGAGCTGCCGGACGCGGGATCAGCAGCAGGGAGCAGGACCCATGAGTGAGCTGCGGGTCCTGCTGGTCGATGACCATCCAGTGGTGCGGTCCGGGCTCCGGGCGATGCTCTCCGGGTTCGAGGGGGTGTCCGTGGCAGCGGAGGCTGGCGACGGCGATGAAGCCCTGCGGATGCTCGAGAAGGAGAAAGCGCTGGGGCAGACTGTGGACTTGGTGCTGATGGACCTGCAGATGGGGCCGGGCATGGACGGGGTCACCGCTACCCGGCGAATCAAGGAGACCGATCCCGGGCTTCCAGTGCTGATACTGACCACCTATGACACGGACGCGGATATCATCGCGGCTGTGGAAGCCGGAGCCAGCGGCTACATGCTCAAGGACGCGCCGCCGGAGCAGATCCGGAATGCTGTCCGGTCGGCCGCGGCCGGGCAGACCGCTCTGGCCCCGGAAGTCGCTGCCCGCCTGATGGGCCGGCTGCGCAACCCTGAACCGGCGCTCAGCAGCCGGGAAATCGAATTGCTGGAGCTGCTGGCCACCGGTATGTCCAACCGGTCCATCTCACGTTCGATGTTCATCAGTGAGGCCACGGTCAAGACGCATCTGGTGCACATCTACGAGAAGCTCGGCGTGGACAACCGGACGGCGGCCATCTCGGTTGCCCGCGAACGGCGGATCATCCGCAGCTAGGCCGTCCGGTCTCCGGGCCGCGGCCGGCTGGCCGGTGTCCGGGCAGGTGTGTGCCGGGTCTGTACCGGCACTCTGCTGAAGCCCACGATCATTGCGGTTGTGCGGGCCGGCCCGGCCGTCAAGGCGACCCAGTTTCCCACTGATCGTTACTGGTGGGACGGGTGTGGTCCCACCAGTCCCGGGCGCAACACTCGGTGGGAAACTGCGCACGACCTGGCAGCAGACCTCGGCCCATGCGACGAGCCCGGGGACTCCCGGCCGTCCAGGTGACCCAGTTTCCCACCCATCGTTACTGGTGGGACTGGTGTGGCCTCACCGAAGCGCGGCCAGGGAATCCGAGGCTTACAAGCCCTGCCAATCCGGCTTGTTGGCGTACGTATAGCGGAAGTAGCCCGCCAGCTCCAGCTTTGATGCCGCGGCCTCGTCCACCAGCACGGTTGCGTGCGGATGGAACTGCAGGACGCTGGCGGGGCAGCGGGCACTCACCGGTCCCTCGACCATAGCCCGGACAGCGTCTGCCTTGCCCGGGCCGCTGGCCAGCAGCACCGCATGCCGGGATTCCATGATCGTGCCCAGGCCCTGGGTCAGGCAGTGCCGCGGCACCAGATCCATGTCCCCGTCGAAGAACCGTGCATTGTCTGCCCTGGTCAGTTCGGTGAGGGTTTTGACCCGGGTGCGGGAGGCCAGCGAGGAGCCGGGTTCGTTGAAACCGATGTGCCCGTCGCTGCCGATGCCCAGCAGTTGCAGGTCCACTCCGCCGGCTTCCGCGATGGCGGCTTCGTACCCCCGGCAGGCAGCCTGCAGGTCCGTGGCCTGGCCATCCGGAACGTGCACGGAGGCCGGCGGCATGTCCACGCGTTCGGTGAATTCCGTGCGGATTACCGCACGGTAGCCGGCGGGGTGGTCCGCGGGCAGGCCCACATATTCATCCAGCGCGAATGCCGAGGCATGGCTGAAGGACACCTCCCCGGCGGCCTGCATCCGGGCCAGTGCGTCATAGACCGGAAGGGGTGAAGACCCGGTGGCGAGCCCCAGGACGGCAGCCGGCTTGGTAGCCAGCAGTTCCCGGATGGCCTGCGCGGCCAACGCGCCGGCGGCAGCCGCGGACGGGAGGATAACAACTTCCATCAGGCACCTGCCACAGGCTGGACGGAGGCCAGAGCCTCACCGAACCAGCGGGTGAGCGTGGTGGGGTGCGTGATGGCCGTGCCCACGCAGACCGCCCAGGCTCCGGCGGCCAGGACCTCCGCGGCCTGCGCCGGGGAATGCACCCGTCCCTCGGCCACAACCGGGACCGAAACCGCCGCGCACATTTCCCGCACGAGGTCGACGTCGGGCCCCTCGGTCTTGGGACGCTCGCCGCTGTAACCGGACAGGGTGGTGCCGACCAGATCGGCGCCCGCGGCCACGGCGGCCACGGCGTCTTCGGTGCTTCCGCAGTCTGCCATGATCAAAGCATCCGAGACTTCCCGCACGGCCGCAATGCACTCTTCGAGAGTGGACCCGTCCGGCCGCGGCCGCCGGGTTCCGTCCAGGGCCACCACGTGCGCCCCGGCCTTGGCGACGGCGGCGGCATGTGCCGGCGTCGGGGTGATGAACACGCCGTCGGCGCCGTCCTTCCAGAGCCCGATGACCGGGACCTGGACCGCCTGGACCGCCTGCTCGATATCGGCGATTCCCTGCACCCGGATGGCCACGGCTCCGCCTTCGACGGCGGCCTGCGCCATCCGTGCCATGATCATCGGATCCCGCAGGGGTTCACCCGGATAGGCCTGGCAGGACACGATCAAACCGCCGTGCATCGCCTCGATTACTGAAGGCATAAAAGTTAAGCTCCTTGCTGCAAATTGATGTATTCCTGCTGCTGCCGGACGGCCCGGGCCGCGCCGATCAGCGGCGCTTCCGGGCCAAGTACGCCGGGAACCAGCTCGACGACGCCGCCCGCCACCTCCACCAGCTCGGCCCGCAGGGCGGCTTCCATCGCGGCCCACCATGAGCCGCCGGGCTGTGCCACACTTCCCGTCAGAACGATCCGTTCCGGGT